>NZ_JAMQUS010000053.1:0-19336 GCF_025594995.1 Turicibacter sp. GALT-G1 | reverse complement strand
ATTAGAATACTATAAACATTATCAACACTAAACTAAACTAAACAACTTTTTAAGGGAATTTGGGCGATACTGAACTGCTATTAAATATTTCAGTAATGAATACGATGGATATTAAACCAATTAATATAATCTGAAAATTCATATTTTAATTGCTATGCTGTTTCAAATATTCGATTATTTACACAAATTCTGTTCCATTATCGTTCTCTTTAAAAGAACCAGTTGACGTTGATTGTTTAATCCACTTATCGAGTAAGGAAGATGAAAGATCATATTCACGAGTAAAGTCACATTTACGTTTTCCATTTAAATAAAGTTAAACTAATTGATTTTTAAATTCATCAGTATAAGTTCGAAGAGATCTACGAGGTTCAGTTTGGGTCATGTTAAAGTCTTCTTTTGTAGGATTAATTATAATTCTACATGACCTAAAAAAAACTGTCTAATTAATTGTATCCTATCCACTAAAATACTGATTCTGATCATTAGCTATTTAAAACAGTAAACTGATTGATAAGTTGTGACACTAAATAAGATACAAGTTTTAAAAATAAACGCAATTAAACCTCGAATTTTCCGCATACTTCATACTCTTTAATGATTTCATACATCAAATCCTATTTTATTCAAAGAGCAAGAAAGATATTAAATGAAGTAGAGTATATACAGAACAATTTGTCCTGAAGAAAATTTCTTAGTCAAAGTAATGTAAGAATCCTACATATGTTTGACATATGCGCAGGATTCTAGATGTATTTGAAATTAAATAATCATTAAATATGAAAGAGTTCTTTTATAATACCACTATAGCTGAGGCCGCTTATAAAGTAATTAACTAGAGATTTGTAAGCAATCAGATGTTTAAAGCACAAGGTAACTAGTCCATGAGTTTACCTACTACATTAACTGGTATAATAATTATAGAATTAATTCCTCATTTGAATACTTATCTCCTAGTTAAATACTATAAAAATGCATTCAAAAAGTACTCTAGTGTCTAGAATCTAACTTTTATCTTTTCCAATCAATGCTTGTTTAGCTGTATCTACTAGAGCATAATTTTTTTATATACAGATTGTAATATTAAGTATGCTATATAAAAATTTAAGCACATAATATGGATTATTACCTATCAGGTAAACAATTAATCAAAAAAAAGAAGTTAACTCTGTAGGTCAACTTCTCTGATTAACAATAAATATAATTTTACTTTTAATAATATCCAATATCTTTTTTCAGATGATACTCTAACATAAGTTCATCTATTAGATATCCATCACCCTAAAAATATAAATCACTAATTCCTTATGAAATTAATTGATAAGTTTTTGACGCATAGAATAGTCCCCTTCTTCAGTGATATGCGTTTCTTTAACTAGGCCCTCTCGGTAATTCTTGCAAATGTTAGTTGTAATAATTTTATTTACTTCTATTATATCTCTCAACTTTCTTATATTTTAAGTAATCATTAATAACTTCTTGATTAATGATATCAATTTGAAAATTGGGTTTATAATATTTTAATCTTCTTAACGATTCTTCTTTACTAATTAACCGATCCGAATAAAGTTCCACTGTATTAACCACCTTATCATCTGCAACGCTTCCTACTATCATATCATATTTCTGTATCTTTTCAATTGTTACATCTAATTTCTAGACTTCAATGATTTCAAATTTAATCTTAACCAAATCTGATTAATCTAAAATAATCTCTTCATTTCCAATCGGATGTTGTAATGTTTCAATAATACATACTGTCATTTTACAACTTATAACCCTTTGCTCCTTAATATATATCAGAGATAGAAATTAAAATAGACATGTTTATATTACGTACTTACGCTTGGCACATTGTAATTGCTTAGTTTGTGATAAATAATTGTCTGATTTAAATTGATCACTCAGGAACTTTCATATTGAACTTTTTTCATATTGAACTCCTCCATCTTATTTTCAACACCTTTTAACAGCCTTCGAGAAACATAACAAAATACATCATTATTAAAATAGACTAATCTACTCTTCTTATCAATACTAATAATATTTGATACATTTACTACAAATGATTTATGGCAGCTGACAAGACGATCATCTACCTTAACAACTTCGCTTAACTTTCCATAAAAGCTAATATTTTTTTTAGATGTTACTAAGTTAATTTTATGTGGAACTTCAGATGTTTCAAAATATAAAATTTCAGAAAATGGAACTTGAAATTTCGTATATTTATTCTCAAACATAAAGGAATCCTCACTTATTGGTTTTTCCTGATATTGATTAGCAATAATTAAACATTCTTCAACTCTTTTTCTAAACTTAATTTCGCCTTGATTTTTTTCAATAAAATCAAGTGCTGAAACTTTATATGAAAATGTCTTAGGTGCCAATTCAGAATGAGTTGTAACAAAAACAATTGTTCCATATGGATCTTTTGCACGTATAATCTGAGCAATTTCCAATCCTTTTCGTGAACAATTATTAATCTCTAAATCTAAAAAATAGATATGATGACTTCCCATCGAACTCATCTCATCTAACAGATTTTCTGGCCTAGATGTAGTAAATATTTTCTGATACGGGACATTATTTTTATCAAGTAATTCTTTAATAATTCTTTCTAAACGAATTCTTTGAATCGCATCATCTTCTAAAATAAAAATATTCAACTCTTATTTCTCCTCTCTTTTTAATATTAAAGTTTGTATAAATACTCCTGTGTTGTAAGAAGTTTCTAAAGTACAATATTTATGTTCATTTAGGATTTGTTGAACATTATATAACCCAATCCCCCTATTACTTCCTTTTGAAGAATATCCCTTTCTATAAATATTCTTTAAATTTATCTCTTTTTCTTTACAATTATTTTCTACTTCTACTCGTTGAATATTTTTATCTTGAATAAATACAATTGAAATATATGAATTACTTGTAGTACTCGCACCTTCAATAGCATTATCTAATAAAATAGAAAAAACTCTATAGAATGAAAATACGTCCATATAAATAGACTCAATAATCTCTTCTATTTCTACTCTTACATCAATTCCTTTAGCTTGAGATTTAATAATTTTTTCGGCCAGTAAACTCTTAATCTCAACAATATGAACCTTGCGGACCTTCCCTAAAATATAATCATTACTTTTTACAATTTGTTCTGTCGGTTTAATTACTCTATGGTAGACTCCTTTTATCATCTCGATATCTTCTGTTCGAATACCTTCTTCTAAACTCACTAAAATGTTAAGATAATCATGACGAAAACTATTTAAATTATTATAAAATTGCTCAAGTTGAATAGTATAATCATGTAACTGTTGATTCAAAACTCGTTCTTGCTTCATTTTTGAATCTTTATTTAATGTATAAATTAAAGCCAGATAAACACCACATAATAAACAAGCATAAATAAAAAAAAGTATACTTGTAAGTGTAATATGTTCACTACTAAACCCCTGAATTTGACCTATAAATATATTGACATAAAAAATAACTATCATAAATAAAAGAAAAATGAGGATTAAAATCTGATATTTTCTTTCTAAAATAATAAATCTGCGAAGTTTCCCTATCACATATTTTGTTAAATAGCAAACTAAAATCGTTAAAATACAAGTAAGAATCGTAGCAACTATTTCTCTATCATAATTCACAATGAATGAGCTTAAAAGGTCTTTGACGACATACATCTCCATCACTTGAGCAAAATAATTGGTAACAACGAGGGTAACCAAAGGTAAACAAGTGATTAAAATACTGGAGAAAATCTTCTTAGATTTAATAATTAAACATGTGATTAAAAAGAACAGAACCAAAAATATTGCCAAAAACCCTATTTCCATGTAAAAAAATTGACCAATGATTTGAATCAATAATAACCATAGCAAAAAATTCTTTATCCCTATTCCATCATCAGATAAAATATTAACTCCTATTAATAACGTAAGTAATTCTAAAAACAGTATAAAAAAAATAAGCATCAAATTCCCTCCATAATTTAATGCTTATATTATATCAAAAGATTAGATTTTTTTAAAAAATCTGTACCTATTATTTATTTAAAGCTTTATTCACCAATAATTCTTTAGGTACTTTAGGCTCATAAATAAAACCAATACATACACCATCAGTAGCCGCATCACCAGTTATTGATGCTATTTTCCCCAAGGATTTCGCAGCACCTTGTTTGAACTCATTCATTAAATTCTTCTTCATATTTTTCATAATTATTATAACTCCTTTTCAATAACTTATAAGTTACTGGTAAAATAAAAATAATTTGAGAGATAACTCCCAATGTTATCATAACCTTCATTATACTATTTTGAACACCTAATGTAATCAACAAAAGAATTACACATCTTATAAGAGATTGTTTGCGCAATTCCCCTCTTTTTTCTCTACCAATTAATGGCTGATTACCTGTATCTGCTGGAGCATAACAAATCAAGCAACAAAATGAGATAACAAAAATAATAAAAATAAAAAAGTCACTAAATATCATATCTTTCGAAATATACGGTAATAGAACAAATAAAATAACACTAATAATAGTACAATTCGCACTTGTTTCTGCATGTAAACCATGAGACTTACTTCTTATAAAAAGATAAGAACTATGAAAAATTAACGTTAAATAAAATATATTTAACACTAAAGCCCCCCCATAGACAATAATCCCTTTCATAAGATTAATCAGAATAACTTCGATTCCCAACTTTATTTTTAAATATTCTAATTCATCTATAGAAGTTCTTTTTTTAATCCAACAAGCAATATTTGTAGCTATTAAATCTCCCAAATTTTTTTTAGACACTATAGGACATTTCACCCTCCTTCTTCTCTCCTAATCCCTCAACATAATATCATCCGTTATCTTTTTTTAGAACAACATTTCCTAAATGGTTATTTTTTTGTCGTAATCGGTAGAATCTTAGATTTTTATCATACTTTTTGTTTTTATATTGTATTTATGACTCTAACCATTCAACATAATGCTTTTTATATCGAATTCAATTTAACTTTTTATCCAATTAAATATAAATAAGTATCAAAACTTCTATCTACTGCTTGTGCAATAAATTCAACAAAATCATCCGTATTACCAGTCGTACTCGCTTTTTCTAATGCACTCATATAATCTACACGGTCAGTATTTCTAATAACAGTTAGTGGATATCCATTTCTTAGTAGAATTAAATTCATTAATAATCTCGCTGATCTGCCGTTTCCATCTATAAAAGGATGGATATAAACATATTTAAAATGGAATAATGCTGCTAATTTTACGGGATGCATTGTTTCTTTATTTTCATCATACCAATCTAATAGCTCTCTCATTTTATCTTCTACAAGAAAATATTCTGGTGGTCGATGCATACTACCACTGATTAATACATTTGCTTTTCGATAAACACCAGCATTTGAATTATCAATGCTCTTTAAAATAATATGATGAAGATCTCGAATGACTCTTTCTGATAAATCAAACTCTTTACTAACGACATCTTGTATATAATCAATAGCTTCTTTATGGTTTAAAACTTCGAGATGTTCTCTTAAACTTTTGCCTCCACCTATTGTTAGACCATCTTCTAAGATTACTTTTGTTTCAGTAATCGTTAATGTATTTCCTTCAATGGCATTTGAATTATAGGTAAATTCAACATCAAAATATTTCTTTAAATTCGTTAGAACCTCTCTACTTAAAGGACGATTATTATCTAACAATTGTTTCTTTTCATCTAATAACGTAAACATAAAAACTCTCCTCTCTTTATAAATTCATTTATTCTATTATGGACTGTTAAAGTCATTTATTCCAATGATCTAATATCCCTGTCTAACATTAATTACTTTAAATAGCAATACTAAGACTATTATATCATAAATGTGACTATCTACTTATCATATAAAAGACTATTTACTATCCTATTCGATAGATATCTGGACGTGGATACTAACCGGAACGCCCCATCTCCACCAAAAAATTCTTGTCCACAACTGTTACAGGAAATTGGCCAAAATAAAAACCATTATCTGAGTTCAGATTAAATCTGATTTGAGATAATGGTTTTTGTATATTAGGAGCTACTGAAATTTATTACATTTAGTAATATCCTTTTTCGCATAATAATTCATAGCAATAATTGACTTGTTCATCAGTGAATAATTCGGCATATTCACCTTTAACAATCGTTGCCTCCATCGTTAATTCAAGATGCCCCACTTCTGCTAATTTATTAAAACAATCCGATGTTCTACCTTTTCTAAAAATTTCTTGTGCCGTTCTAACTATTCCAAATCTTTCTATAGTTTGTAGAAATCTTGTCATTTTGCAGCCATACTCTTTTTCTGCAAGTCCACAATTTTTCATAACTTCTTGTTGTAGTTTTTTCTCTAATGCCATCATTTTCACACTCCAATATTATAATCTGATTTGAGATAATGGTTATATTTTATCCACTTAAATATAAATAAGTATCAAAACTTCTGTCTGCTGCATGTACAATAAATTCAACAAAATCATCCGTATTAGCAGTGGTATTCGCTGCATACTACCACTGATTAATACATTCGCTTTTCGATAAACTCCAGTATTGGGATTAGAACATATGGAATAACTCTTTCTAACATGAATTACTTTAAATAGTCCTACTAAAACTATTATATCATAAATATAACTATCTACTTATCATCTAAAAGACTATTTACTATCCTATTGGATAGATATCTGGACATGGATATTCACTGGAATGCCCATACCCTAGTAGTTGGGGATCGTTCACTTCGTTCTCTGCCAGGGCACCCATACCCTAGTAATTGAGGATTGTTCACTTCGTTCTCTGCCAGGGCACCCATACCCTAGCAGTTGAGGTTGGTTCACTTCGTTCTCTCCCAGGGCACCCATACCCTAGCAGTTGAGGATCGTTCACTTCGTTCTCTGCCAGGGCACCCATACCCTAGCAGTTGAGGATCGTTCACTTCGTTCTCTCCCAGGGCACCCATACCCTAGCAGTTGAGGATCGTTCACTTCGTTCTCTGCCAGGGCACCCATACCCTAGCAGTTGAGGATCGTTCACTTCGTTCTCTGCCAGGGCACCCATCGTTTGAAGACAGATTAATTTCATCACCTATGTTTCATTTGGAAAAGCTCCTTTTCCTTGTAGAACTTTTCTTAATTATCTATTGTAGCTTTCACTGGCGTTTGTCGTATCAATTTTTTTCGAATTTCTTTAGAAAAATTAAACAGTTAATAAACTTCTTCGATGTTATTTTCCCACATTCTAACGGATAATAGCATAATGGGAATCCATTTATTTTTAAAAATTTTAAAATCTTGTTCTGCTGCCGATCAATTAATCGCTTGATAGATTTGTTTCAAATCATATTCACTATAACCTAAGTGTTGATTTAATTCTGCTTCAAGTGCCTTCCTCGATAAAACTCCCAAACATATCTAATAAAGTACCTTGGATATGATTACTAGATTTAATGTTGTATTCATCTTGAACAAAATTAAATAATTGTTTCATTGCAGCTTTTCTTATCATAAATTATCCCCTCCTTTAAAAAATTGTTTAGTTTAGTATGAAATGATCTGAAGTCATAGTTCTGACTAGGAATAAAATACATGTATTCTAAATACCTTTATATAAGATTAGGAAGATGATTAAGGAAATATCGTTTAATTCCTTTTCTAAAAATGGTATAACTTTACATAATAAAGAAAATTAACAAAAGGAGGATTATAATGAAACGAGTTCTAGGAATTGTAGCATTTTGTGCCTTACTCTTAACTGGTTGTTCATCAGATGCTGAAAAATTGTTATTTGAAAGCTTTGAAGAAAAATTGGTAAATGAAGATTATGAAGGTTTATATCTTTTATTAAGCAGTGAGTCACAACAAGCAATAACAAAAGAAGATTTTATAACAAGATATACAAATATTTATTCAGGAATTAAGGCCAGCAACATTGACCTTGAAATGGGAGAAATTGATACTGAAAATAAGGTGATTCCTTTCTCATTAACAATGAATACTGTTGCGGGAGAAGTCAATCGTTCTGATTTTGAGCTTCCTTTTATAAAAGAGGATAAAGAGTTAAAAGTCATTTGGTCAGAGAGCTTAATTTTCCCGATGATGGAAAGTGGTGATAAGGTCAGAGTCAGCACTCAAACTGCAAATCGCGGAAGCATCCTTGATCGAAATGGAGAAGCACTCGCATCAGATGGCACACTGGTTACAGTTGGAATCCATCCTGCTATTTTTGATGAGGAGAACAGAGATAATAAAATTAAAGAGTTAGCTAATATATTAGATATTAGCGAAGAGACCATTACAAAAAAATTAGCTGCGAATTCAAATCCAGACTATTTTGTCCCTATTGTGGATTTACTTCCAGATTCCCCTAAATTAACATTATTAGAAAATCGTCGTAAAGAAGGCATCTTAACACAAAGTAAGCAAGGTCGAATCTATAAAAATGATGAAGCATTCGGGCGATTATTAGGATATATTAGACCAATCAGTGAAGAAGAATTAAAAGCAGATGAAGAAGGCATTTATACCACAGCCTCAATGGTCGGAAAGGCCGGACTTGAACAAGTATATGAGACAACACTAAGAGGAATTAACGGAGTTGAAATTTATATTGAACGCGATGGTACTAAGGTTGAAACTCTTGCTTTAAAAGAAGCACAACATGGAGAAGATATCAAAATTTCTATCGATTCTTATTTACAAACAACTGTCTATCAAAAAATGAATGGTGAAAAAGGTTCAGCAACAGCCGTCGATCCAACAACGGGTGATATTCTAGCCTTAGTTAGCTCACCATCTTATAATTCCAATTGGTTTACAACTTATATGACAAAAAGTGAACAACAGCACCGTGAAGAAATTCAGTTTGCTGATGAAAAAAATCGTTTTGCTACTCTTTATTCACCAGGTTCAACATTTAAACTCATTACAGCAGCAATAGGACTCGAAAATGGAACGCTTGATCCAATTGAAATCAAAACAATCAATGGGAGGGAGTGGCAAAAAGATAGCTCCTGGGGAAATTATCATATTAGACGGATTAATGCTCAAACAAACGTTGCTTTAAAAGAAGCTGTTAAATATTCGGACAATATTTATTTCGGGATGAATGCTCTTGAAATGGGAAGTGAGGCACTGATTAAAGGAGCCGAACAATTTACTATTGGAACAGACTTAGCCATTGGCTATCCAATCAAACAGAGTCAAATTTCTAATAATGGAACGCTTAATCGTGATATTCTTCTTGCAGATACAGGATATGGACAAGGAGAAATCATGGTCTCAACATTAAACATGGCACTTGCTTACAGTGCTTTATCAAATAGCGGAAACATTATGGCTCCCACTCTTATTTTGACCGATAATCACCAACCGAGTGTTCTTAAAGAGTCAGTCATTTCAACACAAAATCTTTCTATCCTACAAGATGCCTTTAGTGCAGTTGTTGAAGATAGTGATGGAACTGGACATTTAGCTAAAATTGATGGAATTAAATTAGCTGGAAAAACAGGAACAGCTGAGATCAAATCATCTCAAGGTGAAACAGGAAGCGAAAATGGATGGTTTATTGCAACAGATTTAGATTCATCTAACGTATCCATTGCCATGGTTGTAGAAGATGTCCAAGAAGGAGTGGGAACACTTGGTGTTGTCTCAATGGTTAAAGAAGTACTTTTAGATTATTTAAAATAAATGGTTTTTGATACATAAAAAGGGCTACCTCATTTTTAAAAGAGGTAGCCCTTTTCCCTTATTCTAGGTAATTTTATTATTTCAAGCTAAAATTATAATGAATGATTTTTATTTTTCATGGTTTATGGTTAATTAGGTTAATAAATTATAATTCTTCGCCATTTGTTTCAATAACTTTTTTATACCAATTAAAACTTTTCTTTTTCATACGTTTCATCGTTCCCGTTCCATCATCATGTTTATCAACATAAATGAATCCGTAACGTTTTTTATACTCACCTGTTGTGAATGAGACGCAATCAATACATCCCCAAGGTGTATATCCCATTAAGTCTACACCATCTAATACTACTGCCTTTTTCATTTCCTCAATATGGGCCTTTAAGTAATCAATACGATAATCATCATTAATTGAACCATCCTCTTCAACTGTATCGATAGCTCCAAAACCATTTTCTACGATAAATAAAGGTTTTTGATAACGTTCATATAATAAGTTTAACGCATATCTTAATCCAATCGGGTCAATTTGCCATCCCCAATCCGATGATTTAACATGTGGGTTTGGTACACTTCCTGGGAATCCAGATAATCCATTTCCTTCTACGACATTGTCCGCTTTAACTGCATTTGTCATGTAGTAGCTTAATCCAATGTAATCTACTGTTCCATTTTTAAGGATTTCTTTATCTTCTGGTTCCATATCAATATTAAATCCTTTACGTTCCCACTCCTTAATTGCATAAGTCGGATACTCACCACGTACATGAACATCACTAAATAAATAACGATCATGCATTGATTCAACAGAATACATCATATCTTCTGGTTTACAAGAGTATGGATATAACGGAACACACGCCATCATACACCCAATTTGGAAGTTTGGATTAATTTGATGTCCTAATGCTACGACTTTAGCACTTGCGACTAATTGATGATGAACGACTTGATACATACATTGTTCAGGATTCTCATGATGATTAAAAATAACTCCAGAACATGTGTACCCGAATAATGGATACTTATAATTTTTTTGATTATTAATTTCATTAAACGTCATCCAATATTTAACTTTATCTTTATAACGTTTCATCACAACTTCACTGTAACGAACAAAGAAATCAATAACCTTACGATTTTTCCATCCTCCATATTCTTTAACTAAGTGATATGGCATTTCAAAGTGAGATAACGTAATAACGGGTTCAATATTGTATTTTAATAACTCATCAAATAAGTCATCATAGAATCTTAACCCCTCTTCATTAGGTTCTAATTCGTCACCTTTCGGAAAAATTCGTGTCCATGCAATAGATGTTCTAAAGCACTTAAATCCTAATTCAGCAAATAGTGCAATATCTTCCTTGTAATGACCATAAAAATCAACGGCTTCATGATTAGGATAATATTTACCTTCTTCAATTGAATCTGTAATCACTCGATCGATACCGTGAGCTCCACCTGTTAAAACATCGACGATACTGATTCCTTTACCACCTTTATTATAGCCTCCCTCTACTTGGTGAGCTGCAACAGCCCCACCCCATAAAAATTCCTTAGGTAATTGATTCATAGCAGGACCTCCTAATCTAATTTTTTAAATAATTTTCTGCTTCAAAATAGTAAAGAAGCAATGAGTCGATCATTGCTCTTTTAACTCTACTAATTTGTTTATTTTTCGTCATTAAATCCAACGATCATTGTTAATACCATACCAAGTACAAATGATACAATGATTGAAATAATAAATCCAATAAATGGCGTCATATATCCTACTTTAAAGAAGGCAGGAATTGTGGCAATACCAGGCATATTATAACTCCATGAGACTGCATTAAACGCTCCCGCAATCGCTCCACCAATAGCACCAGCAATACATCCGCAAATCATTGGTTTTTTAAGTCTTAAGTTAACTCCATAAACAACAGGTTCTGTAATTCCGAATACAGCTGTAACAGCCGCTGGTAAAGAAACTTCTTTTAATTCCTTATTTTTAGATTTAAAGTATACCCCAAAGGCTGCCCCAGCTTGTGAAAATACAGCAGATGCTTGAAGGGCTGTAAATGTATCAAATCCAAGCGAAGCATAGTTTCCTACTGTAACCGGCGTAATTCCCCAGTGAACTCCGAAGATAACTGCTACTTGCCAAAGCCCCCCAACAACAATACCTGCCACAATTGGACTTAAGTTATATAAGAAATTATATGTATCTCCAATCGCTCCACCAACTGTTGCACCAAATGGTCCAAAAACTAATAACGTAACTGGTACCATAATAGCGATTGTAAACATTGGTGTGAATAAGTTTCGAATAACTGTCGGTAATACTTTTTCAAAGAATTTTGCAACATAAGATGCTAACCATACTGCTAAAATAACTGGAATAACTGATGATGTATAGCTTAACATTTGAATTTGAATTCCTAAAAAGCTTAACTGTGTTCCATCATTCACCATTGCATTATAATCTGGTGAAATTAAGGCACAAGCAATAACAACGGCAATAAATTCATTAACCTTAAATTTCTTAGCTGCTGTAATCGCAATTAAAACAGGTAAGAATGTGAATGCTGTCCAAGAAATAAAATTTAAAACTTGGTATGTTCCATCTGCTGTATCAATCCAATCTAATGCAACTAAAACTCCTAAAATCCCTTGTAAAATCCCACAAGCGGCTAATGTATATAAGAACGGAGCAAAGATACTTGAAATGATATCAATGATTCGACTAAAAATGCCAACCTTCTCTGTTGAAGTTGAGACATTTTCTTCACTAACATCTACTAATTTTAGTACTTGTTCATAAGCATCTTTAACATGATTCCCAATTACAACTTGAAATTGCCCTCCTGCTTCTACCGTTGTAATAACCCCTTGAACTTTACTTGCTTTCTCTTTATTAACCACTTTATGATCGCTTAAAATAAAACGTAAACGCGTTGCACAGTGAGTAACATTATTAATATTTTCATTCCCACCTAAAGCAGCAACTAGCTCTTTGGCTGTCTGTGCATAATCTCTAGCCATTTTAATACCTCCACATCATTTCTCTAACTATCTTGCACACTTATTTTAAATAATAAAGAGCTTTTTGTCATTCTTATTAGAAAAAACAAGAATTTGTATCATACCTTTGAAACTTGTGACATAGACGAAACACCTTGTGACAGAAAAAAGGCGTAAACACAATTACTGTGTCTACGCCTTTTATTTAATTCTTCTTCCAATGGACTCTAAAATAAAAATGACAGGAACTTGTGTCGTAATGTCATACTCTTTCTTATTCTTTTGATTTGTCATATAATACGAAAGATTGTAATGTGACATTTTTGCTAACGTTGAATTCATACTATTTGTAATACTCACGACTGTACAACGTTGCTGTAAAAAGTGTCTGGCTAAATTAATTGTTTGCTCTGTTTCCCCTGATACGGAAAGAACAATAGCAACAATCTCCTCACTAATATGACCAATATTAGGATAAAATGGATCATCTATTACGTAACTCAACTTTCCAATATTAGAGAAATAGCGAGCCCCATACTTTCCTAAAATCCCTGAAGTCCCAACCCCTATAAAGACAATTTGTTGTGAGGCACTAACGATTTCAGCAATTTGATTAATCTTATTTTCAAACTCAATATTATCAATGGTCTCAAAATAATTCATGACTTCTGATATATCATTTAATGGTTGTTTTTCTTTCTTATCTTCCAAATACAACTTGAATTGAACCTTAAATTCCGCATACCCTTCACAGTCTAACTTCTTACAAAAACGCATAATAGCTGAAGTTGAGACATGAACGGCATCCGCCAATTCTCTAATCGTCATATATCGAATATTTTGCGAATTTTGTATAACATAATTATAGATTAACATCTCTACATCTGTAAATTTTTTGATTTGTTCATGATTAAACATACATCTTCCTCTTCATGCAATGATATTCATTAATTAAATGATACTGCTATCATCGTATCATATTCTTTCAGAGAGTTCTATAAAAGCAATTGTTTTTTTTAACCGTTATCATTATAGTTAGTAAAAAATCTTCACGAAACAGAAATGTATTTTACAATTCTACATCAGTCTTAGCTAATGATCGCCGTTAATCCTAGGACAGATTATAGTCTAGAGATTTACTAGCATTTTTGAAGAATATTTATTCTCAACTGCTAGGGAATAGGTACCTAAAAATCTCTCAAAGAAATCTAATCCCACGCTACTAAGGCATTTAAAATTTTTACGATGTAAAAAAACTTATCTGGGCTTATATTCTAAAAAAACAAAGAAAAAAATTTTTTATTATGTATAAAAAATAATTTTAATGTAGACTATATATGTCCTATTTATTTGTTATGATAGACATTAATTAAATAAAATTTAGAAAGTAAAGAGGGATAATTATGAATCCATTTATTGAACAAGCCTTATTAATCAAAGATGAATTAATTAATTACAGACGAATCATTCACGAAAACCCTGAAGTCGGAGCTGTTCTTCCAAAAACAAAAGCATTTGTTATGGATAAATTAAAAGAGTTTGGATATGAACCAACAGAAATTTGTGAGAGTGGAATTGTTGCGACAATTTCAGGTGAAAAACCAGGAAAAACATTCTTATTAAGAGCAGATATGGATGCTTTACCGATGAAAGAAGAAACAAGTTGTGATTTTAAATCAACGAATGGATGCATGCATTCTTGTGGACATGATATGCACACAGCCATGTTACTTGGTGCTGCTAAGTTATTAAAACAAAATCAAAGTCAAATTGAAGGAACGATTAAACTTGTTTTCCAACCTGATGAAGAAGGTTTTACTGGTGCTAAAAAGATGATCGCAGCTGGTGTCCTTGAAAATCCTAAAGTAGATGCAGCAATGGCGATGCATGTCCATTCTGGAACACCTTCGAACCTTGTCTTATGTGGATTAGGAACGACTATTGCAGGGTGCAATCGTTTCAGAATCATCGTTAACGGACAGGGATGTCATGGAGCAATGCCAGAAACAGGTGTCGATCCAATCAATATTGCCGCACACATTTATATTTCTTTACAAGAAATTATTGCCCGAGAAATTGCTACTACTCAACCAGCCGTTGTAACTATCGGTAAATTTGTAGGTGGAGATGCTCCTAATATCATTCCTGGACAAGTGATTATGGAAGGAACTATCCGAAGCTTAGATAAAGAGATTGGAGAATTTATTTTTAATCGCATCAACGATATCGTTGTATCGACAGCAAAAATGTTTAGAGGAGAAGCCGAATTAATTGAGTTATCATCTACTCCACCACTAGCTAATGACAATAAACTTGCGCACGAAGTAACTTCATATGTAAAAGATTTAGTAGGCGAACAAGCAGTTATTTTATTTGAGCAAGGTGGTATGGGATCAGAAGACTTTGCCTCTTACTCTTATGAAGTACCAAGTGTTTATTTAATGTTAGGCGCTGGTACAAAGAATGAAAATCCTTTATTTGGTCAACCAATGCACAATGAAAAGGTACAATTTAATGAAGATATTCTTGTAACAGGCGCCGCTATGCATGCCTATAGCGCTATCATGTGGTTAAAAAATAATAAATAACAGTAGCATGAGATTATTAGATTTAATATTTTATCTATTAAAATGCAGCTCAAAAGTGACAATCAAGGAACTAGCTAAAACGTTCAATGTCTCAACCAAAACAATTCAACGAGATTTAGATAAATTATCTATTTTAGGTATTCCAATTATTATTTATCGTGGAAAAGATGGTGGCGTTGAAATAGATAAAAACTATATTATTGCTAAACAAGTTCTTAAACAGAGTGACTACTGTGCGCTAATCACCTCCTTGTATATTGGAGAACATCTCAGTGAAAGTATTCATGAAGCTTCTTTGATCGATAAATTTCGACTCATGGACCCTAATAAATGCTCGGACATCATCAATCATCTTCAAAAACATTTAATTATTGACTTACCTTCTCCTACTTTTGATTTAGAAACCGAACTCTGTCAAACAATCAATCAGGCTCTAGACAATCAAGTCTTCATTAAATTAAAGATAAATCATGAAGTGATGGAGGTCCTTCCAATCTCCTATGTTTTAAAACCTGAAGGGTTAAGTCTATATTGCTATACAGGTGAATATTTCCTAATCCAATTAGCTCAAATCTGTGAAGCGAATCTTTCACCTAAAATTTGCACCGATATCATCATTGATTACAATGATAATAAAGAAAAAATAAAATTCATTTAATTTAAAAAGTCATTGAAATAGCACACAACTATTCAATGACTTTTTTTATTGAACTTTTTCACTTAAAACCTAACAAAATTAATATTCATTCCCTTTTCACAGCACTCTAGCGCTTGTCGATGACTTTAAAAATTTCAACTTTTGAAATCTAATTCACTTTTTTCTTACTTTAATAAATCCATAATGATCATTAAGCCACCGATAACAGTAAGTACTACACCTAATGTTCGATTTAAAACCTTAGCTGAAGCCTTATTTGCAAATTTTGCTGAGACTCTTGCTCCAATCAGTGTAAAAATCATACATAAAAACAATATTTTTAAATTAGGCATGCCCCCGATCACTAAATGTGAGACCCCTCCTGTTAAGGCAGTAAAAGTCATAATAAAAACACTGGTTCCAACAGCTGTTTTTAATTCATAGCCGAGCACACTCGTTAAAATTAAAAGCAACATCATTCCGCCACCGGCACCCACAAATCCACAAATAAACCCGACTAGTACGCCACATAAAATAGACTGAATAATTTTTGTACGCGTAGGCTTTTCTTCTACTACATCTGGAGCTGTCATAATCGGCCTAACTATAAATTTAATTCCCACAAGAAGGGTCATATACATTGAAAAATTCCCCATCATTTGATTTGGGACCAATTTTGAAAGATAACTTCCAATCATGGTAAAGATTAAAACACTTCCCATCATAACTAAGCCATTCTTGATATCAAGCTTTTTATTTTTTCCATACGTATACGCTGAAATGGCACTGGCTAATACATCCGAAGAGAGAGCAATTCCAACAGCTTGATAAGCTGGCACTCCAAGAAAACTAATTAACATCGGTGAAATCACTGCTGCTGCACTCAATCCTGCTAACCCAGTTCCAATCCCTGCCCCTAAACCAGCAATTAAACAAACTAATAACTTAACTAACAATACTAATCATCTCCCTTCCTTGTATCAATGGGTGCGAAATCCTTTACCACCTCGTAAATATGATTTACAAGTTGGGCAATCTGCCCCCATTGAGTTTCATTCGCATCCATATAATAATAATTTTTCGTTCCCTCCCTTCTCATATTAATCATCCCTGCTTCTTTTAAAATCTTTAAATGATGAGAAACAGCAGGTCTGGAAAGATGCGTTTTCTCTGTAATTTCACCGACACGAATTCCATTACAATCACTTTCTAAAAGCGTCATAATAATAAGTTGCCTCGTTTCATCACCAATAGCTACTAGCGCATCATGGCAAACTTCAAATTCTTTTATAATACGCTTAAGCCTATATTGACACTCCTTCATCTCAGACCTCCTACAATTCAATAACGTGAGGGATAACCTCTGGATCATGCGTCGCTAAAACTTCCACACATCCTTCTTTTTTTGACATTTCCTGAACCCATTTTAATGTCTTTCTCATCTTTTCTTTATCATCAACAGGCCCCGGAAGACGAAGCTCTTCCCATGACTCTTTAGCATAGCCCGTATCTCCTGTTAATAAAACAAATTGTCCTTGATTCTGAACCATTACTAGACTCGTCCCTTTTGTATGTCCTGCTACATCAATAAGTAAGACACTTTCATCACCAAACACATCATAGCTTCTACCAAATGGACCATAACTTGAAACTTTCATCTCAAATGGTTCTAAATTAACACCATTCCAAAAGCGATCTGAATATCGAATATCACCTTTTTGAGCTGCTTCTAGTTCTTCTTTACTTGTCATAATATGCTTAGCCTCTTTCACTAGTTCAAGTCCACTTGCATGATCAACATCTAAATGAGTTAAAAATACATAGTCTAAATCTCTTGGTTTAATTCCTAGCTTTCCAAATTGTTCATCAATTGCCTCTCCTTCAGGTAATCTTGCCTTGCTTGCAAAATTTAATTTCCAAGACATATGCTTTATTTGATCAATTCTAACATCACGATGCCACCCTGTATCAATTAAGACCAATCCTTTCGGATGTTCAATTAAATAAGCAGATACAGGAAGCAAAATTCTCCTTTTTTTACTTCGAAATAACCCTGTATAGGCAATTGGATTACGAGAAACATCTCTAAATGGAACCGCAGGATCAACCCCTACTTCTCCGGTGTGAAACACATGAATTTTAATCTTCTTTTCCATCGCTTAATCACCTCTTTTAGTTTTTATATTCTCTATTAGTTAATTTCATTATTCGTTTATTCTTTTAAACCATGACTAATATAACACATCAAATGTTACATAGTTCAATGGTAAAGAAAATCGAGACCATTAAAAACACTTATTGTCTTAAGCATAAAACCTAATACTAATAAGTGGCATTTAACTTCATTATGACCAAACATCTTCTATATCATTAGACACTTAAATACTTATATTTGCGATATCAGAATGATGTCCTCTTACAAAAAAGGCAATCATAATCAATTTAATCCTATCTTTCTCCACCTCTGTTCATTAATTATAATTATCATCCGCACAAAACTTTTTATAATTATTTTAACCCTACCATAATACATCATTTTTTTACATTTCTTCTTGTTATAATACTATCGAATCGAATTATTAGGAGGGGTCTTATGAAGAAATTTATTGTAGCAATGATGACATGTTTGTTTATGGTTTTTAGTTTATTTGGCTGTTCACCAGCAAATGAACAGGAATCAGATAGCAATCAAGCAGCACAATCTGAAAACGATTCTTCTACAAGTGATCAAGAAGAGAACCAAACTTCCATACCTGAAGATAATAATTCCGATTCTAACACTGATTCAACTAATAAAACTGAATCTGATGATTCTAATCAAGACGATAATTCAGATTCAAATCAAACACCTAACACTCAACAACGGATAAGTCGACTTTATTACTATGATATAGAACAGAATCAAATGTTTTATGTCGATAAGGAAGTAGACGTCATCGAAAATGCCTATGTTAATGCTTTAACTGAAGCACTTAAAGAGAACCAAGACAATAAAGACTTTGTAACAATAAATGAAGATACCTTTGTTACCTCAGCCACACTCGATGAGGAAAGTGGTATCTTAAATATTTATTTTAACGAAAGCTTTCATCTCTCAACTAATCTTGGTTCAGGTATTGAAGCAGGCTTCATTGATGCTTTAGTTAATACATATGGCTACAACTACAATGTCGATAAAGTCGCCATTTATGTACAAAACAAGCTTTACGAAGACCAACGTGGCCCAATGCCAGATGGTTATTTCAAAGTAACAGCAGAAGACGCTGTAAAATATGAATCGAGTAGGAGATAATTAATTAATTTAATCATCGTCCTCTCACACCACCGTACGTACGGTTCCGTATACGGCGGTTCTATTTTATCTAT
>NZ_JAMQUS010000052.1:0-16383 GCF_025594995.1 Turicibacter sp. GALT-G1 | reverse complement strand
ATACCCATGCCGGGCGCACATATAAAAGAACGGCTTCACACCGTTCTTTTTTTGCTTTCAATAAACTTTTCTAATATCAAAGGAGTAACTACTTTACACTCTCCCCCAATAAAATCAAACTCATCATACTGAAACTGCGCGACAAAATAATCCTCATTTAGAACGTATGGAAGAAACAAACGGTCACTTTCCCAAACATTTAAATTCATAATTTCATTCTTCATCATCCAATGCAGTTCGCCTTCATCACACTCAGAAATTTTACCTTCATATTGCTTCGCAACATAAACATACATCATTTCTTCTAGTCCATTAAAGTTTGGATAATAACAAGCACCTATTAAACTAGGTTCAATAATCTTTAACCCAGATTCTTCTAAAACTTCACGAATGACACACTCAAGTGTTGTTTCATTAGCCTCTACTTTTCCACCCAATCCATTCCATTTCCCTTCATGAACATCTTTTTCCTTTTTATTACGATAAAGCATTAACACTTTTTCATCTTTAAAGATATAACATAATGTTGTCTCTAACATTGTTCACCTCATTATAAAAAAAAGAGGGAAAATTCCCTCTTTTAATCATCACAAGTTAATTATTTAACTTCGTGAATTTTCATTAAGTTAGTGTTTCCTTCACCTGCAGGTAATCCAGCAGTAACTACTGCGATTTCTCCAGCTTCTAATCCAGCGAAGTCTTCAGCAACTTTAGCAGCTGTAGCTAATAATTCATCAGTGTTTGATGTTTCAGCAACAACAACTGGTTGAACTCCCCAGTATAATGCTAAAGATGTAGCTGTTTTTTCACAAGAAGTTGCAGCAACAACTGGTGCAGATGGACGGTATTTAGAGATTGCACGAGCAGTAGCTCCTGATTGTGTACAAGCGATAACAGCTTGAGCTCCTAAATCTTCTACAGTATCAGCAACAGCTAATCCCATAGCTGAAGATACGTTACGTGTAGATGAAGCCATAGCGCGAGCGATGATTTCTTGGTGATCTAAAGCTTGCTCTGTACGACGAGCGATACGAGCCATAGTTTCAACAGCTTCTAATGGATATTGTCCTGCAGCAGACTCTCCTGATAACATGATTGCATCAGATCCGTCGAAGATTGCGTTAGCAACGTCAGATACTTCGGCACGTGTAGGACGTGGATTTTTTTGCATAGACTCTAACATTTGAGTTGCAGTTACAACGATTTTTCCTGCAGCATTACATTTAGCAATGATTTCTTTTTGGATTAATGGTACTTCTTCAGCAGGTACTTCTACCCCTAAATCTCCACGAGCAACCATGATTCCGTCAACAACTTCAAGGATTGAATCCATGTTGTCAACACCTTCTTGGTTTTCGATTTTAGCGATGATTTGAGTATGAGTGTTTCCTTGCTCAGCGAAGATTTCACGGATAGCTAATACGTCTTCTGCACGACGAACGAATGATGCAGCGATGTAATCAACTTGCATTTCACATCCGAAGATCATGTCTGCACGGTCTTTTTCAGAAATGAATGGCATGTTTAATTTAGCACCTGGAACGTTGATTCCACGACGGTCTTTAATGAATGCAGAGTTTTTAACTGTACATACGATTTCTTGGTTAGCTTGATCTAATTCGTTAACTGTTAATTCAACATATCCATCATCAACTAAGATTGTTCCACCAACTTTAACGTCGTTGATTAATCCTGGGTAAGTGATAGAGAATTTTTCAGCTGTTCCTAATACTTCGTTCATAGCAACGCGTACAGTTTGACCAGCAACTAAGTCAACTCCACCATTTTCGAATAAGTGAGTACGGATTTCAGGTCCTTTAGTATCTAATAATACTGCAACATGAGTTCCTTTTTCTTTGTTGATTTCACGGATTAAATCCATACGAGCTTTTTGCTCTGCATGATCACCGTGAGAGAAGTTACAACGAACACAGTTCATTCCTGCATCAACTAATTTTGATAACATTTCTTTTGATTCTGATTTAGGACCAATTGTACAAATCATTTTTGTGTTTTTGAAAGTTTGTTTCATATCCTAGTACGCTCCTTTTAAAATATATTCAATAATCTTACTTCAATAATTCATTCAAATTAAGATAATTGTTTAGCTAAGTTATATAATGTTTCATCGAATACACGTGGTAAATCAAGTGCTTCTAAAATATCGTAATGTGTTAATTTGTTATCACGAATTCCCACACAACGTCCACCTTGACCTTCGATTAATAAATCTACGGCATAAGCACCCATACGACCTGCTAAAACACGGTCAGCTGCTGTTGGAGCACCACCACGTTGAGTGTGTCCTAAAACAGTTGCACGAGTTTCAACACCAGTGCGTTTTTCGATTTCTTTAGCTAATTCATGAGCATCTGTCATTAATTCAGCTAAAGTAACGATGAAATGTTTCTTTTGACGTTTTTTACCTTCTTCAATCTGAGCAACAATTTCATCCATATTGATTCCTTTTTCAGGAACGATTAACTCTTCGGCACCGCTAGCAATAGCTCCCCAAACAGTTAAGTCACCACAGTGACGTCCCATGATTTCAACAACACTACAACGAGCATGTGATGCTGATGTATCACGTAAACGATCAATTGCATCGACAACTGTATTTAAAGCAGTATCGAATCCAATTGTAAAGTCACTACTTACGATGTCGTTATCAATTGTACCTGGTAATGCGATACAGTTGATTCCCATCTCAGTTAATTTTTTAGCTCCCATATAAGAACCGTCGCCACCGATAACAACTAATGCTTCAATTCCATGTTTTTTCAGTTGCTCTACACCAAGTTCACGAACTTCAATGTTTTTGAACTCAGGAAGACGTGCTGAACCTAAGAATGTACCTCCGCGGTTAATGATGCCACCAACATCACTATTAGTTAATGGTTTAATATCGCCTTTAACTAAACCAGCATATCCATTGTAAATACCGAATACTTCAATATTGTTAGCAATACCTGCTCTTACAACGGCACGAATGGCTGCGTTCATACCAGGTGCATCTCCACCACTAGTAAGCACACCAATTCTTTTTACCATAGTGTTCACCTCACACTAGAATTTTGATCATCATCCATTTAATGAAGATTATTCCTCACATATTATATCAATAATTTCAATATTTATAAATCTTTTTCCTATCGGTTTTCGTCATGAAACCGCTATTATTTTGCTAAGATTGAGATTTTTTTCATTATTTCGCATATTAATTCTTCCGTTAACCGCTATCACTTTTCCTAAAAGACTTTTATACTCACTTGTATAGACATCTGAGAAAACCGTTACAGTTAATGACATGTGTTCATCAGTAATATCCATAAATGCCATCAACTTTCCTTTTTTATCTCTAATTTCTCTAAATCTTTCTACAAATCCGATAAAAGTAGCTTGTGATAGATTAATATTCATAATGTCACTTGGATAATACCAGCCATTTTCCTGGGCAGCTTTTGCTAGCATATGAATCGGATGAGAATTTAAGTAAAATCCTAATAATTCTTTCTCACGCTTCATCATTTCTAGCTTTGATAAATCCTTGTGTAAAACTTGAATTTCAAAATCAGTCTCGAATAACCCACCATCATACTTTGAAAAATCTAAGATAGCTCCTAAATTATGATGTAGTGTTGTTCTATTATATCCAAACTCATCTAATGCTCCAACATCAATTAATCCTTCATATGCTCGCTGATTCATAAATCGTCTTGTCCTAACAACAAAGTCATATACCGATTTAAACAATCCCGCTTCACGTTCCTCAATTAATTGACGCGCTAAATTCAAACCAATATGCTTAATCGGTAACAAGCTAAATCGAATTTGATTTTCTTCAATCTGATAACTCAAACCACTCTTATTCACAGAAGGAGGTAAGATAGATAAGTTTAATTGCTTAGCTTCACGAATATACTGTGAAGTATGACGCTCACTTCCAATGACATTCGTTAAAGCAACACTCATAAAATAAGCGGGATAATGTGCTTTTAAGTATGCCATTTGATAAGCAATCATACTATATGCTACGGCATGACTACGATTAAATCCATAATTCGCAAACTTTAAAATAAGAGCATATAGTTGACTGGCAATTTCAATTGGATAACCTCGTTCGACTGCTTTAGCCACAAACTTTCGCTCTTCTTCCTCTAATACATCCTTTTTCTTTTTCGAAACTGCGCGTCGTAAAACATCAGCTTCTCCTAATGTATAGCCAGAAACGACATTGGCAATTTGCATAATCTGTTCTTGATAAACAATGATTCCATAAGTGTTATGTAAGATACCCTGTAAACTCGGGTGATAATAATCCACTGGCTGTTCATGATGTTTACGGGCCGCAAAAAGAGGAATACTCTCCATGGGTCCCGGTCTAAATAAAGCATTACATGCCACAATATCTTCTAAAGACGTTGGACAAACTTTCTTTAAAACTTGACGCATTCCCTCAGACTCTAGTTGAAACACCCCAGTTGTCTGCCCCTTCGCAATCATCTCGTAAGTCTTCGCATCATTAAAATCAATAGCCGTTAAATCAAACGTTGGATCAGACTTCTTCTTAATCAATGTAATGATTTGTTGAAGCATGTTTAAATTTTTAAGTCCTAAAAAATCCATCTTTAATAGACCAATCGCTTCTAAATCCTCCGCTTCATATTGCGACACGTAAACTCCTGTTGGTCCTTCCATAATCGCTGTATAATCCGTTAAATCATGATCACTAATAATGACCCCTGCAGCGTGAATTGAAGTATGACGAGGTAACCCCTCAATTTTCATTGCTTCTTGATAAATCACTTCTAGCTTGGGATAACTTGAAAAGAACTCTCGTAACTCACGACTTTGTTCATAAATATCCTTTAATGTAACGCCAGAATAAATATATCCCGCTACTTTATTAATTAACTGAGTCTCAACATCATGAATACGCGCTAAATCACGCCAAGCGGAACGTGATTGAAATGTTCCAAATGTCGCAATCTGAACAACACATCTAGAACCATACTTAGTCTGTACATATTGAATCACTTCATCACGTCGATTATCTTGAAAATCTATGTCAATATCTGGCATGGATATACGTTCAGGATTTAAAAATCGTTCAAATAAAAGATTATATTTAATTGGATCGACATTAGTAATTCCTAAAACGTAAGACACAATCGATCCAGCAGCAGACCCCCTACCCGGGCCAACAAAAATTTGATTCATCTTCGCATACTTAATAAAATCCCAAACAATCAAGAAATAATCAGCAAATCCCATTTCCTTAATGATAGACAGCTCATAACTCAAACGATTTTTATGAACAGGTGACAGGTTATCACCATAACGTTTCATCAACCCTTTATAACATAATGCCTCTAAATAACTATCAGAAGAGGCTCCCTCAGGCGTAGGAAACTTCGGTAACAATTGCTGATGTAACGGAATCTTTACTGTACAGCTAGCAACAATCTCCTCTGTCATATCAATGGCCTGCGGACAATCAGCAAATAAAGCACGCATCTCCTCTTCCGTTTTAAAATATCGCTCCACATCTTGAATGTCAGTTTGACCAATCGATTGATTCTCCTTAATGGCTCTCAAAAAGGTTAAAGTTTTTGCATCTTCTTTCCTAATATAACGTACATCGTTTAAGGCCACTGTCTTTAGTCCAACCCTTTCAGACCAATGAATCAGATGGCGAGAGACTTCATACGTCAGATGATTAACACGTAAAAGTCCAATATAGAGATGTTCAAGGCGCTTTAAATACTGATGATAATATCTATTTAAACGTTCTTCTTGATGCTGCTCAATAGCAGAAACTAAAACACCACGTTCGCCACTCGTAATAACGATCAAGTTTGATGATTGTGCGATTACCTCTTCAACATCAGCTCCCCCATCTTCTAGTGCTGTCAAAGAAGCTAACTTTAATAAAGTTTCATAACCTTTACTATTTTTAGCTAATAACGTCCACTCATCTTCAAAACCTTCACCTCTAATCTTCAAACTCATCCCAATAATCGGTTTAATCCCTGCTTTTTGACATGCAATATAAAACTTTATCGCACTATGCATCGACCCTTCTTCGACTAAAGCCAATGACTTGAATTGATTTAAAGTGGCTAAACTCACATAATCAGCTAATTTGATAGAACTATTTAATAAAGAATAGGCTGACCGTACCTGTAAATGTGTAAATCCCATTCGAACCCCTACCATTTCTTCAAAATAAAAACATTTGTTCGCATCGATTTTAACATAGAAAAAGACCATTGGCAATTGTCAATAGTCTTTCCAAAATCATAAGATTTTATACATCAAAACGTTAGTTTAATTCTTTAACATAAGTATGACACACTTGTTCTAGTTCATCCAATAATGCTTGACAATCATCCCATGCTTTGACTATCGCACCCGATGCTTTAGGATGACCTCCACCTTCAAATCGAGCGGCTACCTCATTAATAATCGGCCCGTTTGATCGAATATTGGCACGAATACGCCCATCTTCATTTTCAAAAAAGCATACCCATACTCGAATCCCTTCGATATTAGCTAATGTATTTACTAATGCCGAACGTGTTCCAGTCGTTAATCCATAAGAATCTTGAACATCCTTTGACATCTTAAAATAAGCAACACCTGCTTCACTCACTTCAAATTGACTTAAAACAAATCCTTGGGCCTGAACAATATTTAGTGGACGGCGATATAATAATTCATGAATTTTATTACGATCAATTCCACAATCATATAAAAAGCTTGCTGCTCCTAAAGTGGCTGTTGTCGTATTGTCATATAAGAAACGTCCACTATCTGCAATAATTCCTGTATACAAATGTTGTGCAGCTTCTAAGGACATTTTCAAATCATATTGTTCTTTATTAGCTAAAAATAAACTGACAACAATTTCTGATGTCGCTGTTGCATTCGTATTTACATAATTAAGATCCGCATAGTCTTCAACCACTGGATGATGATCTAGCTTGATAAGTTTCGCACCTAACTTAAAACGTCCATCATCAATACGAGCTGAATTGGCAGTATCCATTACAAAAACCAATGCACCCTCATACTCTTCATCCTTCACCTCATCCATAACTCCCATCCATGCAAGTGATGGCTCAGTAAAACCAACAGTTTTAACAAATTTCTCTGGATAATTCTCATGAATCAAAGCCGCTAATCCTAACTGAGATCCTAATGCATCTGGATCCGGACTAACGTGACGATGAATAATAATCTTATCAAAAGCGACGATTTCGCTCCAAATTTCATTTAACATAATTTCACCTCTAACCCGTTTATCATGATTAAATTATAACATAACTAAACATAAATTGACGTTTTAATCCCTTAGCTATCAAAAAAAGCGAGATTCTTTATAGAATCTCGCTTTTTGTTATTTATATGAATTACTTAACAAATGCGTAAGTATCTTTTGCAATCATTAACTCTTCATTTGTTGGAATCGCAAACACTTTGATTTTTGAATCAGCCGTTGAAATTAACGCTTCTTCTCCCATTACGTTATTTGCTTGCTCATCTAATTGAATTCCTAAAGCACCTAAACGCTGAACAACTGCTTTACGAACTGGAATAGAATTTTCTCCAATACCTGCAGTGAAAACAATAGCATCTACACCGTCTAAGTATAAGAAGTAAGATCCAATGTAATCGCAGATACGTTTAATATATAAATTAAACGCGATTGTTCCACGCTCATCACCTTCTGCTACTAATTTTAAGATATCACGCATATCTGAAGAAGCCCCAGATACTCCATATAACCCTGATTCTTTATTTAACGCATTAACCGCTTGATCAATTGTTAAATTTTCTTTTTCCATAACGAATGGTAAAACAGCTGGATCGATATCACCTGAACGAGTTCCCATCATAATTCCTGCTAATGGAGTGAATCCCATTGTTGTATCAACTGAGTGTCCACCTTTAACTGCTGATAAAGAACCACCGTTACCAATGTGAATTGTGATAATTTTAGTATCCGCTAATGGTTTTTCTAATAACTCAGCACAACGCTCTGCTACATACTGGTGAGAAGTTCCGTGGAATCCATATTTACGTACCCCATATTTTGTATACCAGTCGTATTTTACTGGATATAAGTAAGCATCTTTTTCCATTGTTTGATGGAATGCTGTATCGAATACCGCTACAGAAACTGCATGTGGTAATTCTTTCATGAATGCTTTAATTCCTAAAGCATTTGCAGGGTTATGAAGTGGCGCTAACTCTGATAAAGCTTCAATTTCTGCTAACACTTCTGGTGTCACAACTACTGAGCGATCGAATTTCTCTCCACCATGAACCACACGATGTCCAACTCCACTAATTTCATCGTAGCTAGAAACGATTTTTAAATCTAATAAAGCTTCTACTAATAATTGAACCGCTACACTATGATCTTTAATTGGTAATACTTTTTCAATTTTTTGATCTTCAAATTTGATATTGAAAACTCCGTCTTCAAATCCGATACGCTCAACTAACCCTTTAGTGATTACTGTTTGAGCTGGCATCTCTAATAATTGAAATTTTAATGATGAACTTCCTGCATTGACTGATAAAATTTTAGTCATGACCATACCCTCCATTTTATTTGTTAAGTTTAATCCAATTTTCAATACGAGTTAGCATCTTATTAAATTGATGCGGATCATTGAAGTTTGGTAATTGTGCAATTAACACTTCATTAACTGGTTTAACCTGTTCCCCATTTTTTTGTACAATAAATAAGCTTTTTCCAAGCTCATCTTGTTTAAATAGAGTTGTCGGTAACTGTAATAAAGCTTGAATATTTGCTTTTGATGTCAGTAACTGATGAAACGCATGTGACTGAGGTTGACTAAATAAATCATTTGGAATGACGTAAAAGGCATACCCACCTGGTTTTAAATAATTTAAATGGTTCTCAATTAATAAATACGGTAGATAGTTGATCCCTTGAGCAGCTAACGTTAATCCTAATTCATTCATTTCTTCCTGTGATAAGTCTCCCTCAGGTAAATCTCCTATAATTAAATCGAGCGGATCGATAAATAATGGTTTTAACGAGCTTTGTTGATAAAACTGAACCGCATATTCTTGCATATCAGAAAGTGTACATGCAATTTTTAATAAATCATGATTGACTTCGACTCCATAAATCTCCTGTGGTTCAGTCCCTAAATGATTTAAAACAGCCGTTAATAAATTTCCAGTTCCTACTGTTAAATCACCTAGACGAACTTCATTAAAGTTTTTAACAAACTTAGAGATTAAATACCCCAAAATAAGAGCTATTGAATCTGGTGTCATAATCGCATTGGTTAAACGTTCTGATTTTAGTCCTTTCAAAATCGCTAATTGAAGCGCTTTTCTAATTTCCTCTTGCGTAAACTCTAACCCCTCTAATGTTGCATAATGTGTTTGCAAAGCTTTCTTTGACTCTTCATTTATTGATTGGTTAATCTCTTGCGACATGATATTTTGACAAGATTCACACATCGCATGTAAATAACTCATCTTAAGCTCTGAGCTAATGATCATCGAGGTTTCATCTACGAGATCAAATAGTTGTTCAATTACTTCAGGTCTAAGCACTAAAAATCACCTCTTCATGATATACACATTGATTTTACTACAACTTAAAGCCAATGTCACTGTTTTACTCCAAAAAATGTTATAACGTTTATCTTATTTTGGAGTTTGTGAAAAAGCGCTTAAACTTAAACCTCAATGAGTTTCTTCGGCAGCGCATACGCTTAATTCATCTAGATGTTTTTTAAAAAAAAGTTGTATTAGATATTTTTGGTGGTAAAGACATTCTTATTAACAACGATTTTTCTAATTTGATCTATTGTCACTTTACCGTATCATGCCTAATTGAATTTCAACACGTTTGTCTAACAGAGCAAAAAAATGAGTAAAACGGCTGTTTTACTCATTTTTTCCTTCCATTCCTTGAGATGATTTAATTCCTGATTTATCAAATTCATTCATGATACTATTAATGACTTTAGGTGCTTGATCTAATAATCGTTCATATAAAGAGGTACGTTCCTCAATATGCTTTAATTCGACACCTGATTGATTTACGACTAAGAAAGCAATTGGTGTAATGGAAACTCCACCTCCACTTCCACCTCCAAATGGGGGTTGATCATTAGATGATGTTTTACGTTCCGCTTCAAATTCACTACCACCTGCTGCAAATCCAAAACTCACTTTTGAAACTGGAATAATAGTTTCTCCATTTTCAGTTTTCACTGGATTCCCAACAATCGTATCAACGTCCACCATCTGTTTAATATTTTCCATGGAGATTTTCATCAAATTATGAATTGGATGTTCAGCCATGATATCATTCCTCCTCTAACTTAAGCATTCGTTTAATCGTTAACAATTCTTTAAAAGATAATAAAAGAACAATTATAATATCAACGATTCGAAACGAGAGTATACATGAGAGATTTAGGAAAATTGAATTTCCACTAAACTTGCTTGTCACATCAAAGTGATACGAATCAATTTTTTTCACATAACGTTCAATAAACCGATAAATATTTGCTTGAACGCCCCAAATCACTCCAAGTAGACATCCGGTTGTCATCGCGTCATCTAAACTAAACTCAACAACCGAGTCTAATTTCTGAATTCTAATTTTTGTGGTTAGCCGGATAAGAACGGTTCTCGCCTCTTTTAAAATCACCTTTCCTCGGTGAATCATTTGCTTAATCTCCTTGAAATCTAATTTCTGCTTCACCTTCTTCTCTTTAACCTTTTCTTTTTTCTTAAGCGTCACTTTTTCAACCTTTCGTCCTTTTGTTTCAGGTTGTTCAACCGTTAGCACTTTAGATTTCACCTTAACTTTAACGGCTTCCTTTACTTCAGTCTTTGTAGCTTTCTCTTCTGCTACCTTTTTAACTTCATGAATTTGTTGACTTGCCTCTTCTTTCATCGACTCACTTAAGACATCATCAACATTGACTCGATATTTAAACCATAAATATCTTAGTTCAATCCATCCATATTGATTTTGAACAAAAATTTCTATTTTAATTCTAATGAATAATAACAGAATGATAATCCCCGAGAGTACTAACAAAAAATAACCAATCCATCGCATAATCTAATCCCCTTAATTTAGTCTTTTCTGATAGTATGCTTCAAATAAAAAATTTTATTCCTGCCTTTCACTTCTCCCCCCTCCCCTCTAGCAAAAAAAGTCGCTAGCACTACTGCTAACGACTTTTCTCTTATTCAACAAATGACATATGATACTCTTTAAACCAAACATGGAATTGATATAAATAAGCAATTAATTGAGGTTGAGTCATTAATTGTCCAAACCATGGACGCGTAATAATCTCCTCATTGGTATTCGCAAGTGCCCATAATTTTTGCTCATCAAAAATCTCATGTAAAATTGAATCAGAATCACTCAATGCCTCCCTTAACAATGTTTTGATTAATTCAGTATAGTGAGGGTTATGTGTTTTTGGATATGGATTTTTTTTACGATATAACACCTCATCAGGAAGCACTCCTTCTAATGCTTTACGTAACACCCCTTTTTCCATTCCACCATAAAATTTCATCTCCCATGGAATATTGTATAAGTATTCCATCAAACGATGATCTGCAAATGGGACACGAACCTCAAGACTCGCTCCCATACTCATTCGATCTTTTCGGTCAAGAAGCGTTGTCATAAACCATTTCGTATTCAAATAAGTTAACTGGCGTTTTTCATTATTTAAGTCACTATCCCCCTCTAAAATAGGCGCCATCGCTACTGATTCATTAAATCTCTCTGTTGCATACCCAACCAAATCTAATTTTTCTTGCCACTCTGGTTTTAATAACGTATTACGGATAGCCAAATCTCGAAGCCATGGGAACATTCCATTCATTGGCTCACGATAAAACCAAGGATAACCACCAAAGATTTCATCAGCACATTCTCCTGACAAACTCACCGTAAAGTCCTCTTTAATTTTTTTACAAAACCAATAAAGCGACGAATCTACATCTGCCATTCCCGGCATATCACGAAAATGAACAGCATCCGTCAGAGCATCAGCCAAGTCTTGATTACTAATGACGCAATAATGATGATTCGTATGATTTAAATCCGAGATTAATTTAATAAAATCACTATCTTGTGACACCGTAAAATCTGTTTTTTTGAAATATTTTAAATTATCTTCATAATCAATAGAGAACGTATGAAGATTTTTCATTTGACTTGCCGCAATCGCGGTAATCGCAGATGAATCAATACCTCCTGATAAAAAAGTACACAATGGAACATCAGATACTAATTGACGCTTAATCGCATCTAATAAAATTTCTCTCGTTTTAGCAACAGTTGTTTCAAAATCATCTTTATGCTCGTTAGCTTCAAGCTCCCAGTATTGAGTCAATTCAACATGACCAGCCGAAACTTTCATATAATAACCTGGTTTTAACTCTTCAATCCCTTTATATAATCCATGACCTGGTGTATGAGAAGGGCCAACCCCTAATAGTTCTTTAAATCCTTCTAATGTTATTTCATTTTTGCGCGTATACTGTAAAATCTGTTTTTGCTCTGATGCAAAAATTAATCCGTCTGGTAATAAACAATAATATAAAGGTTTTACCCCCGCACGATCGCGCGCGACATACAGACTTTGCTCTTTACTATTCCATACGGCAAATGCATAAATCCCATTTAATTTTTCAACTACTTTTTCTCCAAAACACACATACGCTTTCAACAATACTTCTGTATCTGAATGACCTTTAAATGTATAACCTGCCTCTAATAACTCTTGACGAATTTCCTCTGTATTATATAGCTCACCGTTGTATACCATTGTATAATGGTGAAACGCCATTGGTTGTTTTCCTTGCTCAATATCAACGACTGATAAACGACGGTGTCCTAAAAATACATGTTTATCATAAAAGGTTCCACCTTCATCCGGTCCACGATGTAAAACAGCTTGCACGCAACTCATATCATAAGGTGTCTTCACCTCATTCAATTGATAATTAACGACTCCAAAAATTCCACACATCTCTACATCACCTCATCAAAATCTCTTTAGTGGGATAAAATAAAAATAATTTGTACGACATATCCTATGCAAAAACCTACGAGGTTGAAACAAGTTTTCACTTCTGTTAATATATTTTTATATTTACAAGAAAGGACATTTTCTCATATGAAACGTCTAATGATTAAAATGATTCGTTTTTATCAAAAATATATTTCTGTACAATCAGCTCCAAGCTGTCGCTTTATCCCAACCTGCTCTCATTATGCCATCGAGGCCATCGAAACACATGGTGCTATTAAAGGTGGTTATCTAGCAGCTAAGCGAATTTTACGTTGTCACCCATGGGGAAAAATGGGCTATGACCCTGTCCCATCCAAATGCTGCAAACATCATAAAGATACTCCCCATTCTCAAAAGTAAACTATTTTTTCATTTGAATAATTGACATAAAACAACAGGATTGCTATACTCATAACATTGTAAAATTCGATCGATAAAAGGAGATGAAAGGATGGATTTAATTACACTCTTTGAGTATATTGGTTTATTTGTATTTGCTGCATCCGGAGCTATTTGTGCCATGGAAAAGAAAATGGACCTATTCGGAATTTTAATTTTAGCAACTGTAACTGCCATTGGAGGTGGTGTCATTCGAGATGTCGTCACTGATGTTGGAATCCCCGTCTTTTTTTCCAACTATCAATACTTATTAGTGATCATAATTGCAACCTATTTAGTCATCTTATTTCGTGGACAAATAAAATGGAGAAATTCATTTATCATTTTAGATGCGCTCGGTTTAGCCGTATTTACTATTGCAGCGGGAATGAAGGCCATTGAATCTAATTATAATTTTATGACTTTCTTATTTGTCTCTGTCATTACAGCAGTAGGTGGTGGAGTTATTCGTGACGTCTTAGCTCAGCGAGTTCCTACCATTTTAAAACGCGAAGTTTATGCTGTTGCTTCTTTAATAGGAGCAATCTGTTTTTGGTTTATTCATCCAATACTAGGAATAACGCTAAGTTCGTATTTATGCTTAGGATTAATTTTGTTTATTCGACTTATCACGCTCTATTATCATATTGAACTCCCTTATGCAGATAAAGAAGAAATTCATTTCTAACCCGATTACATGATAAATCGGGTTTTTTCTTTGCTCTGAATTTAAAACACGGTATAATAGTTCTATAATTTTAGAAATGTAGTGGTGATAAAGTTGAATTTAATGACAATTGAAAATATAAGTAAAAGCTACTCCGTTAAAACATTGCTCAAAGATATTTCATTTGGAATCAGTGAAGGAGAAAAAATTGGAATTATCGGAGTTAACGGAACAGGGAAATCAACTCTTTTAAAAATTATTGCTGGTGTTGAAACACCTGAAACAGGAAAAATTACAAAAGGAAATCGTGTTCGCATAGAATACCTCTCACAAAACCCACACTTTGATGAAGAAGCAACCGTTTTAGAGCAAGTCTTCAAAGGAAATTCTCCTGAAATGAAGCTATTACGTGACTACCAAGAAATTCTTGATGTCTTACAAAACGAATATAATGACGAAATCAATGAACGTTTATTAAAGCTACAAGATCAAATCGACCGCTTAAACTTATGGGATTTAGAAAGCGAGGCCAAATCTGTTTTAACTAAACTTGGAATCACGAATTTCTCACAAAAGGTGAAAGAACTATCAGGGGGACAACGTAAACGTGTCGCTCTTGCTTCAGCTCTTATCACACCATGTGAATTATTAATCTTAGATGAGCCTACCAACCACTTAGATAACGAAACGATCACTAAATTAGAAGACTACTTAAATGGACGTAAAGGGTCACTCTTAATGATTACCCATGACCGTTACTTCTTAGATCGTGTCACAAACCGTATCATTGAATTAGATAAAGGAAAATTATATAGCTACGATGGAAACTATTCATTATTCCTTGAAAAGAAAATGGAACGTCTTCAATTAGAAGCAGCTATGGAAGATAAACGTCAAAACTTATTAAGAAAAGAATTAGCTTGGGTACGTCGTGGGGCACAAGCACGTTCAACCAAACAAAAAGCTCGTTTGCAACGATTTGACGAACTTAAAAATCAAGAAAAACCAACTACCCAAGAAAATCTTGATATCTCAGTTGCTTCCACGCGTCTTGGTCGTAAAATCATGGAGTTTAACCACGTCTCTAAATCTTATGGAGACCGTTGCCTCATTCAAGATCTTGACTACACACTAGCAAGAACGGATCGTATCGGAATTGTTGGACCAAATGGAATTGGAAAATCCACATTAATCAATTTAATTCGCGGAAAAATTAAACCTGATTCAGGAACCATTGATATTGGAGAAACAGTTAAGATCGGTTGCTTTGCTCAAGAAAGTGAAGAAATGAAACCAACCATGAGAGCTATCGATTATATTAAAGAGAAACGTGAATATATTGAAACAGCCGATGGAACCCGTATCACGGCTTCACAAATGTGTGAACGTTTCTTATTCGACGGACATCTACAATATTCTCAAATTGGTACTTTATCAGGGGGAGAACGTCGTCGTTTATACTTATTACGTATTTTAATGGATGCACCAAACGTCTTACTACTAGATGAGCCAACCAATGACTTAGACATCGATACATTACGCCGCTTAGAAGACTATCTTGACGAATTTAACGGAATTGTGATTACCGTTTCTCATGACCGTTACTTCTTAGATCGTATCTGTAATAAAATCTTTGCCTATGAAGGAAACGGGCACATCACTATTTATACAGGTAACTACAGTGATTACCTTGTTTTTCAAGAAGCTAACGCTTTAGCTCAAGAAGCTGCACAAGAAGAAGTTAAAGTTAAAGAAACACTAAAAGCAAAGCCACGTCTTGAGAAAAAAATTAAATTTACCTTTGCTGAGCAAAAAGAATTTGAAACGATTGATGATGAAATTGCTGAGCTAGAAGAAAAAATCTCACAATTAGATGAACAACTCGTTCAATACGCCACTGACTACGTTAAATTACAAGAAATTATGTCAGAAAAATCAGTCGTTGAAGAAACATTAGCTCATAAATATGAGCGTTGGGAATACCTAAATCAATTAGCTGAAGAAATTGAAAATTCTAAAAAATCGAGTAGGAGATAATTAATTAATTTAATCATCGTCCTCTCACACCACCGTACGTACGGTTCCGTATACGGCGGTTCTATTTTATCTCTAAATATGAACGGTTTGATAGTGGTCTAGTAGTGATTCTAGACCTCTTCTTTTTAGTCTTTCATTCGTGATGGTTCGACATAAAATAAATGAGCGAGCGACTCTCGCATATCCTTT
>NZ_JAMQUS010000051.1:0-8465 GCF_025594995.1 Turicibacter sp. GALT-G1 | reverse complement strand
ACTTAATATTACAATCTATCATATCAAAAAATTTTATAAAAATTGTATGATATTGAAAAAAAGAAACAGAAAACTTTAAAAAGATAATAATAATGGTAAAATGATGTCATAGCTATTTATTGAAATGAGGTGTTAGTCATGCTAGAACAACTGAAAAAGAATAAGCAATTATGGTTAAATTGTTTAAGTATATTCATTGTCGGAGTTGGATTAATCTTTATCTATTATATTTTAAAGAATTTAGGCCTGATTACTAATCAGATTCATACATTCATCTTATTAATTCGTCCGGTTATTATTGCTTTTGGAATTGCTTATGTTTTAAATCGACCAATGATATATATTGAAAAAAAGCTAAAAGACTTAAGTCGCAAAATATTTAAAAAGGAGCTAGCATCAGGTGCTAGTCGAGGATTCACCATTTTACTTTTATTCATCCTTGTAGTCGGGTCTATTTACGTTTTATTTAATAGCATTATTCCACCAATTATGAAAAATTTACGATTATTATTAGAATCATTACCAATGTTTCAAGAAAGTATGAATTATTACATTAAAGAGTTAGGTCCGTATGTGGAATCCTTTATTAATCAACAACAAATTGATCAAATATCGAACTTTATTACTAATTTACTAAGTGCGATAGGGACCCAAATCTTACAGTTAGGAACTGGAGTCATTACGAATGTAACTGGATTTGCCATTAGTACGTTAACAACGATTATTTTGTCGATCTATTTCTTAAAAGATAAAGAAATCTTAATTAATTCGGTGGATAAAGGTGCTCAAGCATTATTATCACCAAGACTTTTAAAACGTATGAAACAACTGCTTCATGATTTAGATGTAGTGTTTGGTGGTTTTTTAATTGCTCAATTAATTGCAGCAATCCTAGCTGGAGTATTCTCAACATTAATTTTATTAGTCATTCGTCATCCATTTGCCATCTTAGTTGGACTTGTAACAGGAGTCACAAATGTTATTCCATACATCGGGCCAATTTTAGGAGCTTTGTTAGGTTGTGTCCTGGGGTTATTCTCAAGCTTAAATTTAGCCATCTTATCATTAATTTTATTAACCATTTATCAACAATTAGATGCAAATGTTATTCAACCAAAGTTATTAAGTAATAGTGTTGGATTAAATCCAGTTTGGGTCTTAATTGCTATCTTAATTGGTGGACACTATTTAGGAATGGTTGGAATGATTGTTTCTATTCCATCAGCGGCTTTAGCACAAATTTATTTAACACGCCGCTATCATCGACTTAAAAATCAACAAAAAATATAACAGCTATTTCTAATAGATGTTTTTAACTTAAAGAAATTTATTAAAATTTAATATATATAAGTCCAGATAAGTTTTTCATATCGGAAAACTTTTAGCTGGACTATAGTCTGTCTTAGTATTAAAGCAATCGATTAACTAAGACTGATATAGAATGATGAAATACATTTCTGTTTCTATATAGCTACCATGTTAACTTTCATCCTTAGTTTAGAGGAAATAATATAATTATTAGAATGAGAGGCGTCCTAGCCTATAAAATTAAAAAAGCTCATCAACTGCTATTTGTTGATGAGCTTTCTTTTTATATATTTTCTTGTTTCAAAGCGTCGATAATGTTTAGTTTTCTTATTTGAATGAGTGAGTACCACATCGATAATCCAACAAAAATAAAGATTCCAAAGATAGCAATGATAAATGAAGACCAGGGTAGAGTAAATGGTATTTCAAAATTTGATTTTAAAATTTGATAAACGATGTACATTAACCCGATACTGAGTGGGATTCCATATAATAATGCTTTTAATCCATAAAATAGACTTTCAAATCGAATCATTTTATTAAATGATTTTGAATCCATTCCAACCGAGCGAATCATAGCAAATTCACGCGTACGAAGAAGCATACTAGTTGTAATTGTGTTAAACACGTTCACGAGACAGATAAGCGTAATTAAACAAATGAATCCATAGGCAAAAATTGAAATTAATAGTTCTAGCTGTTTCTGTGACTCATGCGACTTTTGAAGACTAAAAATACTAGGCATTGTTAATGAATTAGCTTCCTGATATAAATTGACGATTTCATTCTCTAATGTAGAAGTATCATCACTTGTTAAATAGAGAGATAAATTGCTATAACCTCCGTCAAATACACCTTGCTCAAACATCCCTTCAATAGCTGATAGAGGAGTAATTACAGGGATGTTATTTGAAAGGAAATCGTAAGTTATTCCCATAGGTAGCTCACTTGTATAACCAAGTACGTTAAATTGATATTCGTTTGAGTGAAAGGTTAAATGATCGATTTCTTTTAATAGATTAACCTGCATATATTTATTATCTTTTAAGAATTGGTTTGTATTAATGACAACGATTGGAATTGTTGACGAATTACTTATTTCATTATTTTGATCAATATAACGATTGAAGACATCATCTCGTATTCCATAAATTTTTAATTCAAACTGATTGAGTAAAGCTGAAAAGTCTGTATCTGATTGTTCGCCTTTTAAAAGTTCAATTGCTTGTTCAGTTAAAAGATCTTCTGTAATTGAAGTGTAAGTGTAAGCTTTTTGAATATAGTTATAGTCTTTGACACTTGGTAAGCTAACAATTTCATCGATTAAAAGACTTTCTGAAGAATGACTTAGAGCGTATCCATAATCATTACTATCTCCACTCATGTATAAATCATAATTAATTGTTTCCAACGTTAAATTATAAGCAGACTGTAAAGTATTTAAAAAATAAGTGGTTATTAAAAATAAAGAAAAACTTAAAATAAGGGAAAAGACAGTTGCACGATAGCGGCGTTTTTGGCGCTTAATATTTTTAAGAGCTAAATCACCTTCAATTCCAAAGATCTTTGAGACTACTTTTGATGTTTTGACTGCTCGACGTGGAATTTTCACTTCAGTATTTTGACGAATTGCAATCATCGGTGAGACCTTTGCTGCACGACGAGCAGGAATCCATGCTGAAATAAAAATAGTTAAGATAGAAAATAAAATCGCAATAATAATGGAAGGAGCAGAAATGACGAGTCGAAGCGCGATCGTCATATTAGCGGCTGATTGAAAAATAGGATTAACAAGATTGAAAGTGACTCCCATTCCAATTGTTCCAAATAAAAGTCCTAGTGGAATGGCAATTGTTCCAATCACAACACCTTCAAACAAAATCGCGCTACATTTTTGAGCTTTTGTTGCCCCAACACTTGCAAGCATCCCTAAATGCTTCATTCGCTTACTCGCTGAAATAGAGAAGGCATTATAAATGACACTCACAGATCCTATCATAATCACACACATAAAGAAGAAAGCAAGGGAATAAATCATCAGATTCATTGAATCATTTCCTGTCACACCGTAAAATCGTAATAACTCTTTATTAAAGGCAATCATTGGACTCTCAGTTGCGTCTTTAGGAACATTTGCTTCACTTGCTACTTGCATCGCATGGTTATAAAGCTTTGGTGTAATATGACTTAGTTGCACGGAAACATCTACACTTGAAAGAGTAGCATCTAATTCAGAATCTAAAGCAGTAATCACCGTAAAAGCAGGGCCCCATGACGAAATGTAGCGTGGTTCAGAAGTAATTCCAACAATAGTGAATGTATATTCTTTTGTATCAACTAATGTTTCTATGTTACAGTCACCTCCCCAATCACTTGGAGATAAATACTCTCCAAACTCATTCACACGTTGACCAATCGTCAAAGTAATCGTATCCCCAATTTGATAATTAACACCGCTATTATAAATTGCATCTTTTGATAAGAGAATCTCATGTGAATTAGCAGGGAAACGTCCTTGAATTAAATTAACAGGAAAAGCTTCTTGTGCAGATTCATTAAAAGCAAGAAGATGAAAATAAGGTTTACTAGAATACTTATTCTCATCTAAGCGAGCATGCCCAAGTGATTGAGAATAGAAAGTAGCTTTTGTATCTGAGTCATTTTCAATCACAGATAAAGATTCTTTCGGAACATCTTCATATAAAACATGCCAGTTTCCATCGATTTGAATCGTGCGTCGTTGAAGTAAATCCATAAATGATGCTGCTGAAGTGGCAACGGCTGTGATCATCGTCACCGATAAAATAACTCCAATTAATGTCACTAATGTTTGTCTTTTATTTTCTTTTAAATAACTAATCGTTAACTTTTGAATAATGTTCATCGACGAATCACCTCATCTTTCATGATGCGACCATCTTCAATTGAAATGATACGATCAGCTTGTAAAGCAATTTTCTCATCATGTGTAATAACAATTAATGTTTGATTATATTTTTTATTCGATAACTTTAATAATTCTAAGATCTCCTGGCTGTTCTTCCCATCTAAATTTCCAGTAGGTTCATCGGCTAACACAAGTGCAGGGTAGTTAATCAGTGCACGTCCAATTGAAACACGTTGTTGTTGACCACCTGATAATTCATTAGGAAGGTGATTGACACGTTCACTTAGGCCGAGTGTTTTTAATAATTCATCTAATTGAGCTTCATCAACCTTACGGTGATCAAGAAGTAGAGGAAGTGCAACATTTTCACGTACATTTAATACAGGCATTAAGTTATAAAATTGATAAATTAATCCGATTTGTCGGCGACGAAATACAGCTAACTGTGTCTCATTTAAGTCATAAATATTTGTTTGATCAATATAAACATTCCCACTACTTGGATAATCGACTCCCCCTAAAATATGAAGTAATGTTGATTTTCCAGAACCTGAAGGTCCAATAATCGCAACGAACTCTCCTTTATTAACGGAAAAACTAATATCATCTAAAGCTTTAACGGCTGTTGGTCCTTCGCCATATACTTTACTAACATGTTCAACTTTTAAAATTTCCATTTCTAATCCTCCTTGTTTGATTTGATAACTTAAGTATACCGTTCGAAGGTGACAGCTTAGTGACTAAAAAAGTGACAGAATAGTCACTTAAACAATGAGTTTATAAAATTTTAATTTAAAGGTTGTTCCAACACCTAGTATACTTTCGACTAATATATCACCATTTTGTTCATTAATAATACTTTTGGCCATGGCAAGTCCAATCCCGACGCTATCACGATTTGCATTTTTCCCACGATAAAATCGTTTAAATAAGTACGGAAGATCCTCTTTATCAATTCCTTCCCCATTATCTTTAATTGTAATCTCTGTATAAATCGGATTTTTTTGTATATTTACTTGAATCGTTCCACAAACGGGCGTATGTTCAATCGCATTTTTAAAAATATTAGTTAATGCCTCAACAGTCCAGTGAAAATCACCGACAATTTTGCACTCGTCTCCTTGAACGATAAACTGTTGCTCTTTAATTTCTAGTGGAATCATTAAAGGTTCAATCGCATGTTGAATTAAAGTTTTAACTGAGAGTATCTCTTGTTTAAAATCAGCAGTTTTTGTATCGAGCTTCGCAAATTTTAATAATGAACTGACTAACCACTGTAAACGATCGAGTTGAGTTTTATTTTGACTTATAAACATCAGTCGTGTTTGTTCATCTAAATTGGGATCAGCTAATAATTCATTCATCATACGCATCGAGGTTAATGGTGTTTTTAATTGATGAGAAATATCAGACATGGCATCTGCTAAATACTGTGTTTCTTGTTCAAGTAACTCATTTGCTTCTTTGAGCCGTAACGTCACTTTATACAGTTCACTTTTTAAAATACTAAGTTCACCTTCTTGATTATCTCGAATTTCTAATTCATAATGTCCAAGACTGACGCGCCGTAATGTTTCAGAAAGCTTCGCTATTTGAATGTATCGCCAGCGATGATACATAAAAAAAGCAATCCACATTAACACCTGCATCCCTAATACAAAAAGCCCTAAGCGTACATTCACGATCAGACAAACGATAGTTACTAAACACATTAAAATAAATTGGATACTCATGAAGATGAAAAATTCTTTATTTCGGCTCATTCCTTCACCTCTAACTTATAGCCAAGTCCTCGGACGGTTTGAATTAAAGTTGGTTTTTGTGGATTGTCTTCAAGTTTTTCACGAAGACGCTTAATATAAACTGTTAGAGTATTATCGTTCACAAAATCACCAGCCACATCCCAAATGCTATCAAGTAGCTGAACGCGACTTAACACTTGATTTTTATGATGAACAAGTATCAAGAATAAACGATACTCAAGTGCGGTTAACAAAACTTCTTTGGAATGTTTATATACTTTAGCTTTAGCCAGATCTAAACTGACATTGCCAAATGTTAACGAACTTGGTTGTGCTTGTGTCTTGCCGCTACGGCGAAGCACAGATTTGATACGTGCAATTAACTCCCGAATACCAAAAGGTTTTGTAATATAATCATCAGCTCCTAGTTCTAATCCCATCACAATATTAACTTCAGCGTCACAAGCAGTTAGGAAAATAACAGGTGTTTGAGTGGCATTTGAACTTTTTAAAAACTGACACACTTCATAGCCATCACCGTCAGGTAATCCAACATCTAAAAGCAACAAATCGAACGTCTTTTGGTTTAATAATGCTTTAGCCTCTTTAACCGTACCAACTGATTGAACCTGAAATCCTTCTTGTTTCAAGGCAAAACTTAATCCCATAATAATTGATGAGTCATCCTCAATTAATAAAATTTCCATCAAAATCCATCCTTTCGCATTAGTTTTACTATACCCATAAATAACTGTTCTTGAAGTGACGATTTCGTCATCTTTATTAAAAATGATGCGATATTTTGTCGAATTTGAAAAATAATATTATAAGAAAGGAGGATATGTATGTTTAAACCGAAACACGTTTATATTGAAAAAGAAGCACTTGATTATCCACTCGGGAATGAATTAAAAGAGAAGTTTGAAAAGATGGACATTCCAGTTAATATTTTAGAAAGTAATCGCGTCAATTTTTTAAGAGGAAAAAATGTTCAAGAAAAATATGAAATTGGAAAACGTGTACTTGTCATTGGAGTTCGTCGAACACTTGAATTTCAATCATGTAAGCCATCTGCACATTATCAACTGCCACTCGTGACAGGTTGCATTGGAAAATGTGAGTACTGTTATTTGAATACGAATTTAAAAGATAAGCCATTCACACGTATCTATGTGAATATTGATGATATTTTAAAAAAAGCAAAACGATATATTCAAACTGGAAAGTTTAGACCAACTATCTTTGAAGGATCCGCAACCTCAGATCCTGTCCCTGTTGAACCCTATACGCATGCCTTAGCTAAATCCATTGAATTTTTTGCTAAAGATCCTAATACAAGATTTCGCTTTGTCACAAAATTCACCGATATAGATGACTTACTTCATCTCAAACATAATGGGCATACTGAAATGCGCTTTTCTATTAATACAGATACCGTCATTGAAAGTTTCGAACATGGGACCCCAAGAGCAAAACAACGAATTGAAGCAGCCCGCAAAGCAATAAAAGCAGGATACCCCGTTGGATTTTTAATTGCGCCGGTTTTCATCTATCCCAACTGGAAAGAGGATTACCTCATGCTTATTAAAATGTTAAAAGACTTTCTTCCAAATGAAGAGTCACAACATCCCATCACTTTTGAAATCATCTCCCATCGATTTACACCAACCGCTAAAAACCATATCCTTCAAGTCTTTGAAGAAAGCCAACTTCCCATGAATGAAGCTGAACGGACTTATAAATATGGTCAATTTGGTTATGGAAAATATGTCTATCCAAAAGAAGTTATCGCTGAAATCAAAGAACTCTTTGAATTCGGATTAAAACATCTTCCATTTCCTTATGAAATTAAGTATATTATCTAGTTGTAGAAGGGAAAATTTTATTTATATTCTGAGTCTTTACCAGAAATAGCCCTTGATGATTTTTTCTATTAAAACGATGAATTTAAGTGTTAAAATGAGTTGTTTTCCATATAATTTAAACGTCATTTTAAATAAGAAAATATTTTTTTAAAATCAACAATGCGTTTGGGTGATGAGCTTATAGTCTTTAAATATTTTCAAATTAATTATTTTTGTAAAACGCTATCCCAAATCTTTACAAATAGATATTCGCATGATATGATGATGGTAAGGATTGTAACTGGTTAGGCAGGCAAAACCCACTTCTATAGGGAGGGTTTTGCCTTTTTTTATATTCATTTCGAGGTCAGATTGATGATGGGAGAGGAAGATAGATGTATATTGAAAAAGTATTAAATAATAATGCATTTATATCTTTAGATGAAAATGGCGATGAAATAATTGTAATGGGAAAAGGAATTGCTTTTGGAAAGAAAGGAAATCAAAAAGTTGATTTAACCAACTTAAATTACAAAATATTTTCGTGTAAAAATAAGAATATTAATAATAAATTAATTAGTATTGTCTCTGACTTATCACAGGAATATATTTTGTTAACTCGGAAAATTATTTCAACATTTGAAAAAGAATATAATAAAAAGTTGAGTCTTCACCAGAAATGGT
>NZ_JAMQUS010000050.1:33629-33768 GCF_025594995.1 Turicibacter sp. GALT-G1 | reverse complement strand
CAAAAGTCAGGAAGAACCACCTTTATATTAGCATTCATAGTTTTGAACATTCGAGAAATTAACGAGCATGTTTAGACATCTCCGCTAAAACGGCATGTAAGATATGTTTATCAACTCCGTTATAAAACGTCGCTTCAGC
>NZ_JAMQUS010000050.1:0-33524 GCF_025594995.1 Turicibacter sp. GALT-G1 | reverse complement strand
TCAAAGTTGGAGGTCAAAATGTAAGCACGTAATAATAACACGGGTACAAAAAAAGCTACCAATCCTGTAAACTAAAGGTACAGAGTTGGTAGCTTTTATTTTTATATTGTTACTGACAAGTCTCTTGAACGCTTTTTGCCCATGGCAAAAAGTCCACCAATACATCTGGATTTCTAATGAAGTCCGTATTAGGTAGTTTTTCAAAAAGATAATTTAAATATTTAGATGGATTTAGTCTGTTTGCTTTGGCTGTCTCAATGATAGTGTATGCCATCGCATTAGCAGTCGCCCCCTTCATACTGGTTGAAAAAAGATAATTCTTTCGACCAATCGCGATGGGACGAATCCCTTGTTCAGCTAGATTATTCGAGGCTTCAAGATTTCCATCTTCTAAAAAACGCAAAAGCTCTACCTTTTGATTTAAGGCATACATCACGGCGGTTTGAAGTTTTCCTTTCATGGCATAGAACGATTGTAGCCAGTCAAAAAATTCTTCCACAACAGGTTTGATCACCAGTTGTCGTTGCTTTTGGCGTTCTTCAGGAGATAACCCTTTAATGGTCTTTTCAAAACTAAAGATTTTGTCGCAGTATTCCACTGCTTTTTGCGCTTTTCCGTTGTTCCCTGGAATCTCAAAAAACTTTCTTCTAACATGAGCCCAACACCCAACGAGTGAAAGATTCGGGATATTTTTATAGCCAGAATAACCATCACAGTGAAGATAGCCTTTAAACCCTTCTAAGATGGTGGTTGCCACCGCACGTTCACGTGTTAAGTCAGCGTGGTAATAAGCAATGGGATGTTCGGTATTTTTGATGGTCCTAAATAACCAAACTCTTGCCTGAGAAGTGGCTGGTTTTCCATCCGCTCGATTTAAAATTTGATACGGTGTTTCATCCGCATGTAAGACTTGATTTAGCACCAACTCTTTTCTAAGTAAATCGTAAATGGGGCGTAACCAATCATGACTAGCGATCATAATCCAATTAGAGAGGGTTTTATCACTCACACTTAATCCATAGCGTGCCCATTCTGATACCTGGCGATAACAAGGAATACTTAAGACATATTTTTGATGGAAAACTTCAGCTAACACACTCGCTCCGGCAAAGCTTCTTTGAATCGGAGCTTTTGGTGTTTCGGCACAACGAATGGGTTTAGCTTCGATTGATTCATCATGACAGTCACAAGCATAAGTATAGCTAATGTATCGTTTTTTATATAATCGCGCTGGAACAAAGCAGACCTCTTCACGAATGATCTTTTTTCCCATCTGCTTCATTTCGCTCCCACAGTCAGCGCATCGACAATCGTCACCGTGTAACTGACAATGAACTTCTTTGACCGGTAAGTCTTTAATTAATTCTGCTTTTCTTCCTTTTTGTTTTTTACGTCGATACGTGATCTCTTCGACGGTTTGTTCCTCAGTTGTCTCTGTTTCTTCAAAAAATGATCGGAATCAAATAATGAAATTTGTCCATCAGCTACCTTTGTCTTCTCACTTGAAGATCCAAATAGTTTTTTAGTTATGCATTGAATTTGTTCATTTAATTGGCGAACTTGTTCCAGAAGTGCTTGATTTTGAGCCAATAAAGTTTTATTTTGTTCCATTAATTGTTGTTCAAGTTCTGTCATCAAATTCGCCTACTTTCAAAATGTTTATGTTTTAAGCATAGTATACCTAATCTTACAAAATATGAAAATAGAAATAAGAGGTTTTTGTCGAAAAACCTCTTATTTCTATTAGTATAAACATCCTGTTTTAGCTGGTTTGATGGCTTTGGGTTGTTGAATAGAGAGACCTTCTAATAGCCAACGGAGTTCTTGAGACGTTAATTTCTTAACTTCATCTTGATCTTTTGGCCATTGTAAGTTTCCATTTTCGATCCGTTTGTATAATAACATAAATCCATCACGATCCCAATACAAAGCTTTATATCGATCTTTTTTTCTCCCACAAAATAAGAAGATGGCATCATTAAACAAATCTAAATCATATTTATCAGTGATGACATTGGCTAAACCATCAATCCCACAACGCATATCGGTGTGGCCACAGACAATAAAGATATTTTGAACCATAGTAAAATTAACGAGCATACTTAGACATCTCCGCTAAAACCGCATGTAAAATATACTTATTCACCCCATTGTAAAACGTGACTTCAGCATCCTTAATTTTAAAGTGACAGACAGGTGTATCTTTAACGGTCGCAGATACTGAATGAGGCTTTAAATTAGAGTCACTCAATGTGACTGGAACTATAATAGGATTTTCTTTCATAAAAAATTGACCTCCTAATCTTTGATAGCTACAGTATAGCTTAAAGTTGGAGGTCAAAATAGACAGGTTTATATTACCCGCTTACGATAATACAATAAAAGCAGCCATTGTAAAAATGACTGCTTTTTTGTTTGTAAAAATTAATGCAATTTACTTTTTTCAACCCCAAAACTGAAACTGTTGTTTTACCACCGTATAGTCCTAAATTAAACTTAATTGAAGGATTATGGAAATGGTTAAAACAATCTGTGATTCATAATGTCTTTTATAAAAATATAAATGAGATTAGAAACGCTGTTCAAGGATTTATTCAACATATCAATGAAAGACCTTCGGAAGTGATTCAAAGACTATGTGAAAAAATGTGAAAAACTTATCTGTTTCTATAAATATAAGAAATTTCTTTTAATTTTAACGTGGATTCTAGTGCCACATAATAATCCAATGGGCATCCAATATAGAAGCAGTTACATTGTGTTAAATAGTCCTTAGCAATGGTTTCGTTTTGCTTCCCTTTAGGATCCGTAATATTTTCTATTACATTAGCAACAATCGCTAATCCACGAGATAAATCTAAATCTATTTTTCCAGCTACTTTATTGTAAGAACCACTTCTCACTTGCAATATACATCTGGTGAAAACTCATAAATTATTGTCTATTTTTTCTATCATCCATTTTACTAATTCTTGTGCTGATTTTCCTTTGTCATAAATAGGATTGCTTAAAAAATAATTCTTTGCTCTTTCATAATATTTTTCCCTATCAAAATTAGTAATTTGAGTGATTAATTCTTCATTGTTGTATGAATGCGGGAAGGGAAATTCATAAAATTCTTTTAATAACCCTCTCTTTTGTTCATATTCCTCTAAATCAAGAGCACATATAAATACCGGTTTATCCATCATTGCAAAATCAAAAACTGATGTAGAATAATCAGAAATCACACAATCCGATAGTAAAGATAATTCTTGAATATCTGAGTAAAGTGATCCATTATGTATATGTTCTTCATATCGAACAAAATCACTTTGATTTTGAACATTTGGATGCAATCTGATGATAAGATCGCATTCTTTATGCATTTTTTTTCTAAACGCATTCAATATTTTGTGAAAATCTAATTGATATCCTTTCATTGAACCATCATCGCGAAATGTGGGAGCATATAGTATGATGTAACTTTCTTTAGAGAAACCGTATTTTTCCCGTAAATCATCTTTTATTTTTTTATCATTTGCGTTATTTACAAGAAAATCATTTCGTGGCAGACCACATCTCAATATTTGTGTATGTTTCGATATCCAAAATGCCCTTTTATACTGTTGTTCTTGGAGATAACTGTTTGCTAATAGAACATCAGTTATACTACCATCTATCTTTGCTGTTTTAACATAATCGACCGGCAATAAATTTTCAGCATCTTTTTCCACACATTTAACCCCAAACGGAGCATGCCATGTTTGAATATAATACTGCCCTTTTTTCTTTCTTACTCTCAATCCATTGCGTACATTATCTACCCAAATCTTTGCCGTGGCTAGTTCATAATAAGCACGTAAACTTCCATACCGAACCTTGCGAACATATGGTGGAAACTCCGATTGCAAATCATTACAAAGCCATACTAATTCATACGGGAGATTTTCCGTGATAATTTCTTCAGCTATATATTTTGGGTTACATCCATATCCTTTCCCTAAAAAATTTTGAAATACTATTTTATTTTTTTTTATTGGAAGTAAATAGAAACTACCTATAATTGCTCTTTTTATCTTTTTTAAGCATTTCCTTTCAAATGTTCTTCTTTTTTCAAACATTTAAATTCCTCCCCTAATATTCGTTCACAAGGATAAATCCGAAATTATAAGCAGATAGCTCATTTTTTTATTATTTATAAATACAATTTAACTCCTGAATTGTCAATTTAAATCAGACAATTATTGATCACAAACTAAGAAATTGGAATGAGCGAGTCTAGTCCAGTTGCTTTTTTCATGATTTCTTCTTGTGTGTAATAGTTTAAAGATCTTCTGGGGACACGATTATATTTCATCGCAATTTCATTTAACTTTTCTTGTGAGTGAATCGATAAATCCGTAGATTTCGGTAGGTCTTGTCTAACGATACTATTTGAATTCTCATTCAATCCTCGTTGTCCTGGTGCTCCTGGATCACTAAAGAAAATCTCAACAGGGACCTTGCTTTCCTGTTCGATTTCTTTCCATTTAGAAAACTCTTTTCCACGGTCAAAGGTGAGCGTTTTAATGGTCACTTTTACCTGTTTATTCAGCCAATCTAATGTTGCTTCCTTAACCTCTTGGCTCTTACGACTCGCCTTTAATAGGACAATATATTTACTCTTCTTTTCAACTAAGGTGACAATCGCTGATTGACGATGCTTCCCGACAATAGTATCTCCCTCAAAGTGCCCGTATTCTTGATTAGTCGAAGCTTTGGGATACCATTCATCACATTGATGAATCGTTTTACAATCATTGATTCTTCCACGTGTTTCTTTGTGATTTTTAGGGTTATTCTTTCCTTTTCGACGTAGCTTTTTAGCCTCAATGATTCCATTTTTCACAAGCTTATACAATGTTTTAGTTGAGACCCTTTCTGAATGACCCATAAGCTTATCACGCCCCGCAATAGCATCTAATGACCACCTTGATCTAATAACTCATGAATCTTCTTTAACTTCTGTTCTGATAACACACGTTCTTTTCTCCCACAACGATGTTTATTTTGCTTGTAAGTGGAGTAGATTTCTTCAACTGTTAATCCTTGTTTGAGTAAGCAATAATAGCGATATACTTTGTCTTTTCCAATGTTCATGCGACGTGCACATTCACGAGCATTAATTCCTAAATAATAATTTGACTCTATATTTGTCAGCTGATTTATGTTAATATGATGATAAGACATAGATGAAAACTCCTTAATTTGTTTGGCGATGAATTAAGTGTACCATCTATGTCTTTTTTATTACCATTAACTATTTTTACCAGTTGCCTGACTTAATTATATAATTCAGGATATGAATATTTATGTCAAAATCAAATTTTCTAATAAGATTTCATTATACTCTTGTAGGTGTAACATTTCTTGCGTTATTCATTTATTCTCATTCTTTAATTACTAAGTCTATCATAACAACTTCTTCAATTAAATGTGCCTATAGAACTATACTAACATTATCTTTCATATTACATATACTTATTATTCTTTTTTTATTAAAACAAATGCTTCCAGTAAACAACTCATCTGTTTACTATTCAGGACCGAACAATAACCCAATTTTCCATGGGTATAATTATAATATATAGTTTAGAAAATTACACACTGTCACATACTAAGCTTTAAACACTACAATTTGTAAAATCTAATAGTCAATTCACATATCTATTATAGAAATTAAAAAATTAGCAAAATAATTTCTAAAACTTATTAATTTTCTATAATCTAACATCTCCTCTACTGCTGATTTATTCCTATTTAAGTGCCTGATGCTATTTCTCTTCTACGATATCATTCGACTTAACGACGATAGAGTTTCTTATCTGAGTACTACTTGTTCCTTGCGTATAAGGGAAATAAATAATTTCAACCCCTTTATCTTTAAAATATTCTTCATAACAGTTAAAACGCTCCGTCCCTTTATAATCACTACCAACGAATAACTTAGTATAATGCCATAAATCCCAAGCCTCACTATCTTCAGAACAAGAAGGAACAACTTTATCCACATACTTACAAGCACCGACGATTTCAACACGCTCCTCAAATGGAATAAAAGTTTCTTTCCCTTTATGACTAGCATCGGGATGAACTCCTACTACTAAATAATCACACTGTTCCTTAGCACGTCTAAGTAGATTCAAATGTCCTACATGAAAGAGATCAAATGTTCCAGATAAATATCCAATTCTCACTCTCATCTCATTTTTTTCTCTTCCAGACCTTTTCTTATACTCATAACTACTAAGTCCAAAAGTATGTCCATCTTCTTTATATCGATCCAAAACCCCCTTATAAATAGTTTCGTAATCAGGGATAAATAATGTATCCGAAAGAAATAGATGACTTACAATTTGATTAACCAAACTATCTATTTGCTCTAAACTATTTTGTCCTCCATTAAATTTTGTTCCTTTTATTGATCCAGGAGAAACATTAAGAATTCTATTTTTAAAACCAGCCACCTCTAATTCGATATTTACACTCTCCATAAATCGATAAATTCCTGCTTTAGAAGCTGCATATACAGAAAACATTGGAGAACTAATCATGCCTGCAATAGATCCCATCACACCACAATAAAATGATTTGTGACATCTGATTCTCTCATAAAAAATACTTAAAATTTTTAGTGGTGCAATTGTATTAACTTTTATCAAATTTTCGATTTCCGCTGTGTGTAAATATTCAAAATCAGCTACCCGTCCAAATCCGGCAGTAATCATAAGAACTTCTATTTCATCATCAGAACTTAACCTTTGGAATAAATCTTCATCAAAGTCTAAAAGATTACATGACATATATGTATATGCATTAAAATCACCTAACAGCTCTCTATTCGGCTCGCATATATCAAGAATATTAACATGATAACCTAAACTAATTAATTTATTAGTCACTGCAAGCCCTATTCCATTACTTCCACCAACTACTACCGCTTTTTTGGAGAAAATCTTATTATTCATATTTATCAACTTCCTTTATTAGTTTTTTTCTTATAGCGGATTAAATTTTTAAATGCAAAACTCATTGTAAAATAAAAAATCAATAGTAGAACCTTTGGTATAAAGAATTTGCCCAAACCTTACACCAGAGGTTTTACTGTGGATATGAATAAGTATAAGACATCACGGCGTAAGAATAAACATTTAAATAAATTTGAACATAGACAAATTGAGACATTACGCAAGGAAGGATTATCTGCGAATGCCATTGATAAACACTTAGATTGTTCTTAATCAACGATTACTTGTGAAATTAAACGTTGATTAATTGAGAAGAAAGACCTGATACGATTAATAATCGTGAAGATATTGGATACTGGGAAATTGACACAGTGATCAGTCAACGTAGTGGATGTGGAGAAGACTCTTAACGTTAACAGAACGAGTCACTCACTATGAGATTATCCTTAAACTTTCAGGTAAACAAGTCCAACTGTCACAGAGGCGTTTTAGATAAGTAAAAAAATGAATATGATGAGAAGTTTAGCGAACTTTCAAACTTAGAATAAACAGGTTGTAAGATTTACTTTACTCACCCGTATTCATCCATTCTTGGACATATTCAAGAATCGATGAATACCTTACCACACAAGATATTAAACTATCAAAAACCTAAAGAATTATTTGAAAATTATTTACATCAAGTCTATGAAATAAGTGCATAATTATCACATACTAAATTATACCATTTTAGTACTTTATACCTTTTGCATTTAATGTCATAATTCCCGAAAATATTTTAAAGAGAATTTATTCCTGAATATTTCAATCTTAATCTGCTATTCTCCACTGTCTATTTACAATATATTCATAATAACTTCCTTTAATATTTAAAGGTAACTCTAGTTTCTGTGTTAATTTATGAAAATCAGACATTCGTTCAATCTGTTTTATTCTCTCTTGAGAAACAATATCCAATATTTCAAATTGTAAAGTATGTGGAGGTAAATTTGAGAAAGTATGCATTCTCTTCCATTCTTCATGATATTTTTCTGTTGCCATCTTAAAGAAAAAGTGAAACAAGAAATAATGTACAAGAATATCATTCTTTTTCCAATATTCATATAACAAATCACGTGTTGCACATAAAATTGGGTTATTCTTTTCAGCCGATATTAACCAACTAGAGGCCTCAATTGCTTCATCTCCTCTCTTAAAATTTTGATAAACAAACAAGGGATTTTCAAATACATCTTTTCCTTCACCTGTACAAAATACTGATGAATCAATCCATGTTCCACCATGTTGAATTAACAATTCTAATCGGAGTAAGTCAGAAAGATGCGTTCTTGTAATTATCCCTTGATTATACTTCTTTATCACATAATCTGGAAATTCAATATAATCCCACATATTTATTTCAGTAATAACTATAATTTCTTTATCTTTAAGGTGATATCGTAGGGAATCTAAACAAGCTTGACATAATTCAGGGGCTTGATCCTCACCTTGCAACCAACACCACCAAACCTTATTACTATATTCGCCACTTCCCTGATATATTGGTGTATTATTCAAAACTTCTTTATATTTTCTTTTTAAAAAACGGTACGTAGTCCAATGATTAATATGTTCTTGCAATTGCTTTGATTTGTTATAATAAATCATTCTATCTAAACGAAAAATAAATTTCTTTTCTATTTTTTGAATTATGCTCTTAAATGTATATTTTCCTAAAAAAAGATTTTTTATTTTATTATTTTTCAATGCCTATCCCTCACTATCTTTTTATAGCTTTAAGACTTTCGAATATATATCCGAGGCTATCCATTTTTAACAATTTTGCTCCTATTAGATAATATCCAATACCTATAAAAATTTGAAAAGGAAATAGAATAACCATATTAAGTTTAATATTTCCTATAATATACACCAAAATCGCCATACTTGTTGCAAGTAACAAATAAGGAGAAACATCTTTCAATTGTTCCGAAAAACTGTAGTCTAACAATTTTTTATTTGGAAAAGAATTAATTAACAATGCTAGTATTGTATACAGTGCATTGGCTGTTGCAATAGCCAATGGACTAATCGGTAAAGCTACTAAAATAAATACTAAAAATACTGGTTTTTTAATTAATTCTAATTTTAATAAAATATCACTTCGTCCCACGGCTTTAATCGCTTGCAAATTTGCAGCATTTAATATAGCAAAACATTGTTGTATACAAACTATCTGTAAATAAGGAACACTAAACAACCATTTGTCCGTTAATAAAATTTTTATAATGGGTTCAGCTACAGCCGCCATTCCTAATAATAGTGGTATAATAATAAAACTACTTATTTTCATCATTCTACGTACGGCTTGTTTAACCTGTTTTTTATTATCCTGAACTTTTGCAATTGCGGGAAACATTACAGATTCAAGAGTTGAGTTAATATTAGTCGTCACTAAATTTGGTATACTTTCACCTCTGTTATAATAAGCTAAATCCGTTGACGAATATCTCCCGCCAATAAGCATAGATTTTAATTGATTAAAAAATTCTCCTAATAGCCCTGTAGCTACAATTCTCCACCCAAATGAATATAATTCTCTAAATCTTTTAAATGAAAAAATAAGTTTTGGTTTCCACTGAATTATAAAAAATAGTACTATTGTATCAATACACGAGTTAGTCATATACTGGGCAACTAATGCCCATACTCCAAATCCTTTTATAGCCATTGTAATCCCTACTGCAGCAGATGTTAAAGTTCCAAACAAAGTTGAAAAGAAAAATTTCTTAAAAATCATTTGTCTCGATACATAAGCTTGTTGTACTGAATTAATTGCTGCTACTGGTAATCTAAGCCCCATAACCCTTAAAACTATTATCAAAATCTCATTTTCATATGTTTTTGCTATCCATGGTGCTGAAATATAAACTACTCCATACATAATCAATGAAAATCCTATCCCAGCATAAAAGATTGTTGAAAAGTCTAATTCATCTGCTTCTTTCTTTTGAATTAAAGAGGTTCCCAATCCACTCGTTACTAACACGTTTGCAATTGCTATAAAAATATTAACAATTGCTACTATACCATATTCTTCTGGTAATAAAATACGTGCTAAAACAATTGACACTATAAAACTTATAGCTTGTGCTGTGATTCGTTCCCCGAATCTCCAAAACATTCCAAAAAGAGCCTTTTTCTTTATTTCTCCAATATTATTATTCATTTTAAAACCTCTTTTATTTATCTTTTCTTTTAATTATGTTATACAATCTTGTTGGCAATGTGGAGTGTCAACACTAAACTAAACAACTTTTTTAGAAGTGTTTTCACGATACTCAACTGGGGACAAATATCCCAATGAAAAGTGAATCCTATGATTGTTATACCAGCTAACATAATCGGCAATTTCATAACCTAATTATACTCGTGTTTCACATCATTTATTTGAATAGACTTATTAAAGAATTCAAGGCTTAACCTCTTTATTCTTTATTTGATAAATTTTTTTAACATATAAATAAAATATATCAAAATTCATTTTCAACAAAAAGTATCTGAATTTTTGCTTTGGCGATAAGCTATTCCCATAATTTAAAGCATTAATTAATTTAGCATTTCTTAATTTATTTAATAAAAGCTTTTTATCACTTCTATCACTTTTAAAGATCTTTACTTCATAACCACCGCATAGATTAATCAATAATTTACTTAGTATATATTTAATATCAGGTGATGAAGTATCCTCAAAGATGTTTAAAAACTCATTTATAATAAAAGAATAACTTTTTATATGGTTAATGTTAGGCGTATTAGACATTATACTATTTTCTCTTTGTCTGTAAATATATTTATTACTTTCAATTAGTTTAACACGTTTTGCTTGTAAAAAAGCTAATGGAGTAAATAGTTCATCCTCATGTAATAGACCTTCTTCAAATTTCAAATTATATTCTTTTAGAAATTCTGATCGATATAAATCATCCCATACTTCCATACGATAATCATCATACTTCAGTTCACTCTTTAAAAATTCAATCCCAGTCATAACGGTATCGTATAGATTTGAATTTCTTCTTATTTCTTCATAACAATTATTTTGAAACTTTTTATACCCTCCCATGACAATATCTAGGTTATCCTCTATGGCTGTATTGTATAATTCCTCCAAAAATGTTGGTTCAACATAATCATCACTATCAACAAAAGCTATATATTCTCCTGTTGCATACTTCAACCCTGTATTTCTAGCTGCAGATAATCCAGCATTTTCTTGATTAATTAATTTAAAATAATTACAACTATCCAATAAATGTTTAATTTTTCCAATACTATTATCTGTACTACCATCATTTACAAGAATTACTTCAATATCGCTTAAAGTTTGGTATCGAAGAGAATTTAAACATTCTTCTACAAAATTTTCAACATTGTAGATTGGTACAATAACGGAAACCTTCATAATTTCTCCTTCACTCTTATAATAAGTTTAAACCCTTCACTTAGGGCATCCATTGCTCTTTGAAAACTTAATGAGTTTTCTTTACCTAAATACTTCTGTTAGTTAATCTCTTTTTGTCTCAGATACACTTGGACATTCCATAGTATAGGTAATGAAATTGAATCCATCAAGAATATAATTTCTCTTCCTGTAGTTCGACTACATTTAAAGACTGTGATCCAGACCAAAACTTTTCTACATACGCACAAACTGTATCGATTCTATCTATGTTCCTCCCCTTATTAGACTGAGGGCAGCACTCATATTTAAAGTCTTAAGAATACTTATACGCGAGGTTGTAGTTAGATCCTGGACCTTAGGGATATCCAATCGTATCCGAGATTATTCCAAATTTATTCACAAGAAAGAGGTCCATCCATGAATTTATTTGTCGGTATTGATGTAAGGCTATGAAAAGCCTGATGTTTATTTTCTTGATAGCTCAGACACCACGTTAAAAGAATTTATAGTTCCATGTAACATATAGGGTGCCTGTTCGTTCAAAGATAATGTTCTCCATTTTCACCGATCATTTGATTATGAAAAAATCGTGATTAGAATGGTGTCTACTTCTATCTACATTTTTCATCCCGCAACTATTTTATCTGAAGATGTTGCACTAAAATCCTTAGGTATCGTTGAAGTCGTGGTTCAAAACCTAAAGGCAATTCATTTTTATAAAGATCTTTTTGAAGAAGATAAAATGATTGAATCGATCCCTTTCGTATTGACGGCTTCTTACGAATTAAGAAATAACATAAGACAGTTTTTAAAAAAGAACTCTATGTCACCCTTTAGCGTCTGCCCCTTTCAAGATATCAAACAGTTCATCAACTCACAGAATGTAGACAGCACTTTCTTGAGAAACCTTTACTACAAGTTTAATACGCTCTCTAAAGAACTAGATACTTCTATCTTTGGTGCAACTATGCCTGATCTTCTTTCTGACTCACATTCACTTGATGAAATCACCGAAATAGAGTTAGAGGATTTAGCTACACTTTTACAAGAAAAAGGACGTAAACATTTTAGTGCTCCACAAAAATTAGCTAAAATGATTAAAAAATAGATTCATGAATTCGTTTCTAATTATCCCCATTCCTTATTAGCAGAGGAAATCTAATCTTCGATCAAGAAAAGGTCTTCACCCTCCATCTATCGAAACAAAGCCATTCTAACCCATTCAAAGGTAACATAAGTGGAGTTGATATATTTCTTCTTTTTTAGCGTGGCATAGAAAGATTCAATACAAGCCTTATCATAAGCGTACCACTTATTCCTAATTAAGGGCTTTGACTGAACGTCCAATTTTATAAACTACAACAAGCATGAATTTGAATTCAAAATTATATTTTTTCATATAGAAGCATCCTTTTATTAAGTCTGTTATAACGACTTAACCTAAGTGTGTTTATATAACTTATACTAGCGCCACTTATTTAGATTAGGTTTGATATTTAGAGTGATAATAATTACGGTTTAAAATACTCAAAATCTAATAAAAATACTTAATGTTATATTTTTGACTATATTAATCTATAAACTAGTATAATTAAAATTGATTTACTGTCCTAAAAATATAATCATAGTTTTTTCAAAGACGGGTTTTCTAATAAAATTTCGTTCTTCTCTTGTAAATGTAGCATTGCTTACTTCATATGTTTAAATTCTTTTAGAGGTATTCAAGTATCATTAATTAAAACAACAATATAAATAATATTGTTTATAATCATCATTTAATAATGCATTTTCTAATTCGATTTGATTTCTATTAGTTGTTTTAAATTGTGGAAATTTAGTTTTTATAAGGTTTGAAGAAAGGCAAAATAAACTTTTTTGAGCCTCAGGACCCATATACTTTGTCCTTCTAAAATTAAAATAAATTTGAAATAATGTAAATTCATAGATAAATTGTGTTTTCTCAATTTCTAGTTCATCCATATCCTCAATCAACTGTTCTGTTATCCAATAGGTATCGATTCCCTTTGGATTCTTTTTTGCAGTAACTGTAATCCCTTGTGGATTATATCTATACCAATATACAATCTCACTAATGGTTGTTGTTTTTTTACAGATAGGATAGATTAAATACATAAAAATAGTGTCTTCATACCAAAATCCCTCTGGAAATTTTATATTTTCAAATAAGGAAGATTTAATTACTTTCCCCCATGGATACCCTCTTAGATTTCCGAAAGGATTTATACTATCATGACTTTGATGAGTTTGTTTTTCTATTATTTTATTATTATTAGTAAATTTATAAAATCCACCCTCAACTATATCAGAGTCATTTTTAAAAGCAGCATCTAGTAATAATTGAATTGCATTTTTTTCTAACTTATCATCAGAATCTACAAAAGTTATATATTTACTCTGAATTTTTTTTAATGCAGTATTCCTAGCTCCTGAAAGTCCCATATTAAATTGATCAATAATTTGAATATTATCAAATTTCTCATATTGTTTTAATATACTTCGAGTTTGATCTATTGAACCATCATTTATAATCTTTACTAAAAATTTATATTTCGTTTCCTGAGTTATAATTGAATTTACACAGTCTTCAATATATTTTTCTACATTATAGGCAGGAATAATAATTGTTAAATCATATTCAATATCCTGAATTACATTTTTAGCAAAACTTTTCCCTAGTGGTTTAGAACTCATATGTGATAAAAAATTTCTTGCATCATCAACACTATCAATTGAATTTTTTTTAATCAATAACTTTAACAATTTACAAATTAATTTATTATTATATACTAATTGATTTAATTTTATTCTTTTTAGAACTTCTCCTAATATTATGTTTAAATTCATATACTATACCTTTCTATAAAAAATAATAAATATTTTATCAAATATTCTAGCTAGAATTTATTCTGTATAAATATTACCTACTTCGAATAGTAAAATTCATGATTATGATTTTTTTCTAAAATAATAATCTCTATAAATCAAAATATTAATAATCCTAATTAAATAACAATACTATAAATTATTGTTATATTTAATTTTAAATACTAACTTAGGAATAAATAATTTAAATATAGAATTTAATTTAGTATTAAGTGAAAATATATCTTCCATTAAAAAGAAATAAAAATTATTTAAGGCATTTTTTCTTAATTTTTTTCTTATATCTGAATAATCACCTTTTATCAATCTACACTGCCAATCTATACATTCCCAAACATAAATTGCTTTTAATCGTTTTCTAATCATTCTACTCAGGGTTGTTTTTTCTAATAATTGTTCATACACTTTAATAATATCTAATCGTCTTAAATTAACCGTATTTAAAGCACTACTGTCCCTAATTACATAATTATATAAACGACTTTTTCCATAGGAAATTTTCGAGCAATATTGAATATAGTCTATAACAAAAAGTAAATCTTCTCCAATGGCAATTGAGATGTCAAATTGCAATTGGTTTTTTTTAATAATATCAGCATGAAAAATCTTTCCCCAAACACTTCCATAAAAACCTGTTGGGTTAATTATCTTACATAGCGTTTGCTCAATGGTTAAATAACCTTCTTTCAAATCCCCATTTTGTGGATATAACACATTATCATACTCTCTATTGTATTCATTGATTACTAACTCGCTATCCTCACTAATCATTTGATTAAGATAGGTTTCAAGCATATTAGGAGCAACCCAATCATCTGAATCAATAAAAATAATATACTTTCCTCTTGATTTTGAAATACCTGTATTTCTAGCTGCTGAAACGCCTCTATTATTTTGGAAAAAAACAAAAACTCTTTTATCTATGGCTTCAAACTTTTTACAAATATCCCTAGATTTATCTATTGATCCATCGTCAATTAATATTAATTCAAAATTTAGATAAGTTTGTTTTAAGACTGATTCAATTGTTTTGCTAATATAATCTTCTACATTATATACTGGTACAATGATGCTAATTAAATCTTCACTATTTTCAACTCGTTGCATATTTCTCTCCTTATTTATTTGGAATCAATCAATTCTAAAAATAGTTTTTCCCACTGTTTTGCAATCTCATTTACATCAAATCTTTTTACGGTTTCCAATGCATTAGCAGAAAATTTATCTCTTTTGATAGGACTTTTTGCTAATTCAACTATTGCGGAAGCTAATCCCTGTTTGTCACCACTTTCAACCAATAAACCATTTACTTCATTTTCAATAATCTCTCTTGGTCCTACAGGACAATCAAATGAAATAATAGGTAATCCATTCTCTTGTGCTTCAATTAAAACCATACCAAATCCTTCGAATAAAGAAGAACAAACTAAAATACTTGCCTTTTGATACTCATCTTTAATATCATTAGAATATCCTTGAAGATAAACATTTTTAATCTTCTCATCTCTAATTCTAGACTCTAATAAACCTCTTTCACTGCCATCTCCAACTATCTTTAATCTCCAATCACTCATTTCATTTGTGATACCTTTCCAAACATCTAATAGAGCGTGAAAGTCTTTTTGTGGTTCGAGTCTTCCAACTGCTAAAACGATCTGTTCTCTCAAAGGACTATTTAATCCTTTATTAATTACTATTGGATTATATATTTGCTTAATTTTTTTTATATGCTTTTCATTATTAATATAATTTTTATAATCATCTTTAGTAATGACTACTAATGCATCGCAAAATCTAGAAGATAGTGAACGTGCAATTTTTTGCAGTTTTGATCCTGCTACAGCAAAATAATTAAAATGTTCCCATGCAATTATTTTTGAACTATTAACATTGGCAAAGGGAAGATATAAAGCTAAAGTAACATCAACACAAACAATAAAATCATATTTATTTTTTTTACATATTTTTCTAAACTTTAAAATACTATTAAATCTTCTAAGAATAGTATTATTAGTTTTTTCTCCTTCTAAGGAGTATAAGTTGATACTCGGAGATAAGTCAAAATGACTTACAGTACCGTTTTGGCAACTTAGAATATCAATGGTATGAGAATTTTTTACTAACTGATTTGATAATGTTGAAAGTACCCTCTCAGTTCCAGCACCATTTGACATATCATGGATAAAAAATAATATTTTCATTTTAATTCCTCTCTCTAAAAATAATCTTTCCATTTGCTAACTTAACTTTACATTTGAAAAAGTCAATTTTATTATAAAAAAGAATTGAAAAATATACTAAAGAGATATTTAAAAATATATTACTTAAAAATCCTTCTGTAACTCCATATAAAGCAAATAAAATAATCATTAAAAGCCCTGCATAATTATTATCTTTAATTAATTGATAGGATGTAAAAACATATAATATATTAAAAATTATTAATATTATTAATCCGAAGTTTAACCATAATATTACATAGGAATTATCTAAAATTAAGTCTGTTGTGTTTGAAATTAACTTTTGTCCTAATAAAGATACTCCATTTAATTTCCAATAATAATTTGAATTTGAAATTCTACCCTGTAATAAATTATTAATAAAAACTAATATATTTGAGTTATATGAAAAATATTTACTACAATATACACTAAATAAGGAAGCAAATGGTACTACCCATGCTAAAATCTTTGGAATACTAATATTTCTTCTAGTAAATTCTTTAAATATAAATGTTAATATTAAAATAATAAAAACACTCAAAAAACCTGTTCTACTCATTGAATACTTATATAAGATATAATTAGCTAGCATGATTATTAATGCATAAGAAATTTTAAACTTATCATATAAAACATATATAATTAAAACAATTATAATAAAAAAATGCATATGTAATTGGTTGGGATGTTCGAATCCCAACGACCATCGTAAAACATTATCTCCCGTCATTCGATATATATGAAAAATATAATTTTCACGTATTCCTATAAGAGAACATGTAATAATTAAGATAAAGGAACTAATTCTTATCCATAGATTAAATATAAATAATCTTTTAAAATTTATATTCTTTGCTCCAAAAATAAATAGAGGCGTAAGAATTATTGTCAATACTCCTGCTTTGATAAAGCAAATAGCCACTAATACCATTATTAATGCCATAAAAATATATTCTTTAAATGTATGTTTCTCTAATAAAATTTTAATAATTATAAATAATACAGCTATTGTTGCTAAACATTTATAAAAAAACATTGTTGTATCTAGTTGCCATATTACACCAAGTGTAAAAAGAGTCACTGGAAAATTATATAAAACATCATATAAGTTTAACTTCAAAACTAATTCCCACCTTTACAAACTTTCCATATTTTTGAACAGGTAGTATTTTTCCATTTCTTGAGCGACAGTTTTCATATCAAATCCAGCATTTACAATAAAATCGTACATATTATCTCTTTTATACCTGCTTTGACTTTTTTTTATAACTTTTTTTGCCCATAACTCTGCTGAATCCTCTAAAGAGACTAATTCAATAAGCGGAGTCAATTTCACCTCATCAGGTAATCTATTTGAACATATTGATGGTATTCCAGATGCCTGTGCCTCAATTGCCACTATTCCTAATCCTTCAAATAAAGATGGAAATAAAAAAACATCCATAGAGTGGTATAGTCGTGCCATATCTTTTCTATTTCCTAGAAATCTCACACTATCAGTTAACTGATATCGTGATACTTTCTCTTTAACATCGTCTTCTAAATCACCTGTTCCAATTAATAATAATATTGCATCATTTTTGATTTTTTTTATCTCTCTAAAGATATCAATTAAAAAACTATGATTTTTTTGTTGCTGGAATCTCCCAACATGACCAATAACAAATTGATCATTCAAGTTCAACTCTTTCCTAATCTCTATGTTTGACCTTTCAGAATAAATAAAAGATTCAGTATTAATAGCATTTTTTAATACTTTAAATTCTTGATGAGGAAATAGATATTCACCCGCCTCTTCTGAACAAGCAAACAAATCTGTAGCATATAGTCTAAATAATCTAGCCATTACTCTTTTTAAGTAATATTTCATATTGCGTTCAGTATCATTATCGTGAGCATGGGCTATTCTTACTTGAACTCCATTGCGTTTTGCAGCTAATAAATAAATAACTCCTAGTGTATACATATGTCCATGAACAATTTGATACTCTTTATGTTCATTGAAAAACTTATTCAACTCTCTCCAATATTTAATAAAATTAAAATCTTCTCTAACTGATAATTTATAGAGACGCCCTCCTAATTTTGGAATCTCTTCATCATAAAATTGATTCTCTTTATAATGCACAAGAAAATCAAACTGAACCTTTGAACGATCAATATTACGATACATATTCATTAATAATGCTTGCGTTCCTCCTGCCTCCATTCTCTGTAATATATGTAAAACTCTTATAGGCTCACTCATTTCATACCTCCAAAAACTATTTATTCCTGATTATCAAGAAAATAAATTAGAAATTATCGCTTCTATCTGTTGATTAAATTTCTTATTATTAGACTTAACCTTATTTGTTAAGTTAGATACTATTCTATCATAATTCACTAAACAATTTTCTAACTCATTAATATCATAAATAGCAATTATATTTTTTTGTCTCTCTTCGACTTCTTTGACAAAGTCTACTTGATGGTTATTAATATGCTCTGAAAACTCTACTTGCCTAGGAACAACTATAGGCACCTTTCCTATTTGTAAAGGCATAATAAATGTTGAAGGCCCTCCATGTGAAATAATAATTCGAGCATTTTTCATATAATCCTGCATTTCTTCATAACTAAATAATTTTGAGAATTTACAATACTTAGGGATATAGGTACAATATCCACTTTGTATAATTACTTCTTCCTGAATAATCTTTTCTTTTTTGAGCCAATCAATTTTTTCTACTAAACGATTAAATTGTTGTTCATGAGTCCCTACCGTTACAAAAATCATTAAAATATACTCCCTAAATTAATAGATTTCGGATAAACATCTTTCATTTCATCCCACTGTACAATAAATTCATCTACAATAGGATAAACTAACTTTCCAGTCATAGTCGGTTTGTCTATACGATCAAAAACTTCAATATAAATTAACTTTTTTCCCATTAATTTTGCTATATAAAAGAATGGAACAGCAACTGCGGCACCTGAGGAAATAAGAATATCAGGCCTTTCCTTAAACAACACTTTAAAGGCTAGAACAGTATTTCTTAATAGATTTTTTAAATTTCTATTTGTAGGATAATAACAACCATACATTTTTTCATCTTTTAATAGACTTTTTGCATCTTGTTTATCAAATGTAACCCAAAAACGTTCATGCTTTTCCCAAAAGGGTTTTAACATATATAAATGAGTTAAATGTCCGCCACTGGAACCAACTAAACAAACTTTCATAAGTAACCTCCTGCATTAAACTAAGTAGATAAAATAAATATAGGTTTGGCACCCTACTCTTTAATTTTAAGTTCTTTTAGAAGTTTTTTTATAATGTCTCACTTACTATCGAAACTTATTACTTCTAAAAATTATTTCTTTCTTAAACACTCTTAATATAGATAATAACAATTCGATCTAGCAGAATCTATTCTATTGTATATTTATACGTATATAGCTTCTTTATCTATTCCACATAAGATAACTTTTATTATTTTCTTATGAGCACTTTTAAGTACAAAAAATTAATTAATATATCTTTATATAAACAGAAATGTAATTCATAGTTTTAACGCACACTTAGTTGTATATCGATTTTAGTACTTAGATACCTTGTAGTCTAGCTAATGTGAAAAAACTATCTGTTCCTACTTTTTGCTATCCTATAGATTAGTGATATCTATAATTTATACAAAATTAAATATCAGCGAGAATTAAATACTTTCGTTAACTTTATTCTAAATTTTATTTTTTAATATACACTACTAATTAACTAGCGTTCTCATCACCAAGTATTGCCGGAATTGTTAATAAAATCAATTTAATATCGAGCCATAAATTTCTTGTTTTGATGTATTCAATATCGAGTTCTACCCACTCTTCAAATCCAATATTGTTTCGGCCACTCACTTGCCAAATACATGTAAGTCCTGGTTTTACAAATAGACGTTGCTTTTGATAAGCAGTATATTGTTCAACCTCTCTTGGAATAGCCGGACGCGGTCCTACTAAGCTCATCTCTCCTTTTAACACATTAAACAGTTGTGGAAGCTCGTCTAAACTTGTCTTACGAATAAATTTTCCAATTTTCGTGATACGTGGGTCATGTTTCATTTTAAAGGCCGGTCCACTTTGTTCATTTAAATGCATAAGTTCTTGAAGTCGCTCTTCTGCATCAATATACATACTCCGAAACTTATACATTTTAAATGTTTTTGGATAAGCCCCATTTCGAACCTGTGAGAAAAAAATAGGTCCTTTTGGATCCTCTAGCTTAATCAAGATGGCCACGATTAGCATAATCGGTGAGGCTAATAGTAATCCAACACTTGCCCCTACAATATCCATCAATCTTTTAAGCACTAAATAAACGATGTGATCATTTACTAGTTCTTTTTTTTTCGCTAAGAATTCACTCTCTCTACAAGACGCCATTTTCATTTCACCTCACTAAAAAAGATGTTTACTAAACACAATGGGTATGCTAAATAAACATCTTTAAAAATAATCTTCAAGTTACTTTAATTTTTACCATATTTATCTCTACCCTAATTAACTCTCTTAAATGTCATAGTCTATTCAATCCCCAAATTGAATAGACTATTTTTTCAAAAAGAAACCACGTTTTTTTCTTACTAGCTGGGATTCCTCTTCATAGCTATAGTATTGATAACCATAGTATCCCTTTTTTGTCACTGGAATCATCGTCATAACCACTCCAAGAATTCGGGCGTTAACATTCTCAAGTAATTGTTTAGCGCGTTTCGCGCCATCAATTTCTGTTTTACCAGAAGCGACAACTAATAATGTTCCATCCACAATCGTTGAAAAAATAGCACTATCAGTAACAACTCCAACTGGTGGTGCATCAATAATAACCACATCATATTGTTGTCGTAAGTTTGCTACTAACTCTTTCATACGCTTTGAAGCAATTAGCTCTGAAGGATTCGGGGGAATTGGCCCACATGGAATAACTGTTAAATCTGATCCAACATAGCTTGTTACTTCTTCTAAAGATAACTGATCTGCTAATAAATTGGTTAATCCTCTAGTTCCTGAAATTTTAAACACTTTATGAACACGTGGCTTACGCAAATCTCCATCAATTAATAATACGCGTTTTCCCGATTGCGCAAACGTTTCTGCTAAATTACAACTTGTCGTTGTTTTTCCTTCTGAAGGCCCTGAACTTGTCACACAAATTACTTTCAACTCCTCATCAACATTAGAAAATTGAATATTTGTTCTTAATGTTCGATAAGCTTCAGCAATTGGTGATTTTGGGTTCGTAATCGTAATTAATTCTGAACTCATTTTTCTCTCTCCCTATTTCCCTTGTTCTAACAGCATGTCTGGAATCGCTCCGATTAGTGGTAATCCTAAATGACGTTCAACATCTGTCGGTGTTTTATATGTACGATCTAAAAATTCTAATACAAAGACTAATCCTACACTAATCATTAATCCTAATACACCGGCAATAGCGATATTCATCATCTTATTTGGAGATGTTGGATTCTCAGGAACTTTAGCGATATCAATAGTTGAAACATTATCTACTTCCATCATTTGATAAATATCTTCTTGGAAGACTTGAGCAATCGTATTTGCAATTAAAGTTGCTAACTCCGGATCTTCATCTTTAACTGTTAATTTTAAAATTTCTGTTTGCCCAACTTGTGAAACAGAAATCTTATCAATTAATTCCTTAGGTGACAGTTCTAAGTTTAACTTATTAATAACTGCATCTGAAACAAGTTCACTTTTTACAATCTCTGTGTAAGTTGCTACTAACTTCTGACTTGTCTGTAAATCGTTATAGGTCATCACAGACTCTTGATTTTGCTTGTAATTAACAATCATCGTTGTTGACGCCTCATAAATAGGCGTTAAAATAAAAAAGCTCACAATTGCTGAGATAATTAAAGCAGATACTGTTATACCTGTAATTAACACCCACCTTTTTTGTAACATGTGAAAAATCTCTTTTAAATCAATTTCATACTCTGTATTTTCCATTGTCAACTCCCTTTCCATCCTCATTATCCATTTAATCCCAATAAATGAATATTTTTTTTCTGTTCTTTAACATCATCACTATTTTAACATACTTTTTTCTACATTTTAATCTTTTTTTTTTACTTTTATGATTGTATATATAGGTAACAAAAGAAAATTTAACTATAAATCTGACTAGCCACGGTATCGGTAATATTCGGAAATTAACTAGCAGATTTAGATATCTTAAATGGAGCAATGTGTAGATTTTATCCTCTCACCACAGATATTTACTTCAGTACCATTCATTTTGAATCTACAAGCTGAATTAGAACCTTCTATCTCATAGTGGATAGCTGAATTTAAATTCAATTCTATGAGCTAAACAGGAACAATTATCCGATTTTCTTTTATAAAAAAATTCACCTCCTTAACTATAAGAGCTATAGCATAACTCAAAGTTTGAGGTCGAAATAAACAGATCTATATTACTCAATTATTCTTAAACAGCAAAAAATCCATTAATGACCTCTAGTTTATGAGGTATTAAATGGATTTTTGAATTCATATTCAATTATTTTATTAATTGGTATACGCTATATGACGAGTTCTCGTCTATTTTTAAAGCAACTTCATTAAATAAATCATGTATCCATGGGGCAGCAATAGCTGGGACAACAATAATATCGGGTTTTAATTGTTCTAGAATTTGTTTAAATTGTCGTTGCTGCTCTTCTGATTGCTCATATGATTTGCGTAAGCCATCGCGTAACAGATATAATTCTGGTTTAGCTTGGCGATAACTGTCATTAAAAACACGTCGTTCTTCATTGACCGTATACAGCATTTCATAGTTATGAGCAAAATAGTTGAGCTCTAACTGAGTAGTCAACACTTTAGGACGCTCTCCGCTATAGTGTTCTTCTACAAAAGCTTCAATATAGTTAGCCGTATCAATAATATCTTGATCCATACGGTATAGATGATTAAAGGTTTGCGTATTACCTATCTGATTAAAATCGTGGGTCAAATACTGATGTGTTTTCGTTGCTAGTTGAATGGCTGATAAACATACTAAGACAATAACAACTTCACGAAACTTTGAATGATTAACAAAATAAACGAGTATTCCCGCAATCAAAAATAGTGACATGATGATATCCCCTGTACGCATGTACACACTACCAGTGAAGTACGTACTAACAAAGGCAGATACAAGTGGATTATAAAAAATAAGAATGATGATCCATTGGGTAATAAATGCGAATTTTAATGTTTCATTTAGTTTTTTAAACTGCACAATTGCGACTAGATATAATAAAAATAAACCATCACGTATTAAGGCTAATAACAACATCGACCAGTTCTTTTCTGTTATATAATTGCGTCTAGGGGCATACTTATCAAATAAAAATTCAATAAAATAACGCGGTGAAATCGAGACCTCTTCATTTAAAGAAGGAATCATCTTCATAGATAACACTGTCATTCCAATGACACCAAGAACAAGAATACCTCTAAAAAATCGACTATAAAAGAAGCGATTAAGTACTGACTTTGTTTGTTGATTGCACGATAGAATAGCTAGTAAGAAAACTGCAGCCCCTATGATCACTCCTAGTAATGTTGTTGAACGATAAGATAAGAAGAAAGCTGCGTAAACAAGAAGTGGCATCGCGCTAAAAATCAAAGGTAAGATTAACTCTTTTCGATGATAAAATAATTCATAAATCCCTATGGCTACCATGATCATGATCCCTAAAAACAAAGCTGTCGATTGAAAAGAGCTTGCACTGGCCCAAAGAAGTCCACATAATATTAACGTACGAAGCTTAGGACTTTTAAAGTAATCCGCATACCCCATCATTAAATAAGCAAAGACAAAAAGTCGAATATTATTTCCATAGACATTATATCTAACAAAGTAGTCAAATAATGAAACAAAAGACCATAAAATAATAAAAATAAACATTGTTTTCCATGATTTATTAGAACGATTAAAATAGTAAATTAAATTTAAAAATGTCATTGAAACCGTTAACCATAACAAGACAGGCACAAACCAAGCCATGACCAATACTGCGTCTAAATTAAATATCATTGATAAAAACGTTAAGAATAGGTAAAAGGCTTGGAAGTTATAATAAGAGTCTAACCAACCAATCTGACCACTTAGAGGTAAGATTCCATTAATCTGTTCAGCTCCCACATTATTTTCAACTAACGTAATATAAAAACTTTGATCAGCATTCGTATCATTAAAAGAATTGGTTGAAAAGCAAATCATAAAATTAAAACCGATAAATAGTAATATCAACAAGTATTCCATTAAATGTGCTTTTTTAAACTTAAATATCTCTAATCTTTTATCACAGTAAGCTGCATATAAATAACGGAACACAAAAATACTTAAGATTAAAAAAATCAATGCATAACAAATAGCAACCACCTGCATCGAGACATGCATGACCTGAAGTGGCAATGAAACAAGTTGAATTAATCCTAAAATAATAAAGAAACCAATTGGCCACTTATATTTAATCTTTCCTAATATCTCAGGAAAATAAGAATAAGCCGCCTGACCAACTAATTGGCTATATAAAACAAACAATATAATTAATAAAAGCAATGATAACATAATAATCTCCTTACTAATATAGCTAACTCTATATGACCTATCCTGTCTAATCATAATCCAAATCGATAATGATTTCTATATTATACTATAATTTAATAACGGTTTCCATGCTCAGAACTCGATTAGAATTAATCTCTATATCTCTTTCTTACTATCAATCTGTTTGATCATTTAGAGGCAGCAATAAAAGTATTATCTTTTTATCTTTTATTATGCCTACTTAAATATGATAAGCTTCATTTTTCTATACAAAAAGCTCCTAGTCCAATCTCATCGATTGCTAGGAGCTTTTCAATTATTTTATAAAGATATGTACTGTATTTTCATCTAAATACACATTAAATTGAGATTTTCCACTTGTTAAAACTTCTACAACGACTGCTTCTGTTAATGCTTCATCATAACCTGGTTGTCCTGTTATGGTCGTATGCTTAGCATTACTGCTAGTTAGGTTAGGATTATAAACAAATCCTTCTAAATTTAATAAACGTTCAATTGATTTATTAACAACATAATCTGGATTCATTCGACCTGGAAGATATGCCATTCCACTTGGCGTAATAATCCATCCATCCACAGTTCCACTCGTTAGCATTTCACCATTTTGGTTCGTGTAATACCATTGATGACGCCACTCGATCCAACCTTTTTTCATTAAACCACTTGCTGCGAAATAATATTTTTTATTATTTTGAGTTAACCATTCATCACTCATCATTTTTCCATCAGCTTTTAAGTAATACTTATCGTTTCCTAATGTTAACCAACCTGTTTGTTTAACGTTATTGACATAATAATACCAATCACCATCGATTTTTTGCCAACCATTTAGCACAACTTCAATTTTCGTTGCAATTCCGTTTGAATCAATTGACCATCCATCGATTTCAGTTGAAGTTGCCATTTGTCCTGATTCATAGAAATAATATTTGACATTATCGATGATTTGCCACCCGGTTTGCATCATTCCATTTTCATTGAAATAATAACGTGCGCCTTCAATATCAACTAACCCGATTTGAGCTACACCTTCAATATAATATAATTTATCATTTCCAACTTGTAGCCAACCATTTTGTACAGCTTCAATTTTCGTTGCAATTCCGTTTGCATCAATTGACCATCCATCAATTTCAGTATTTGTTGCCATTGATCCACCACTATAGAAATAATACCAGTTTCCATCAATTTTTTGCCATCCGGTTAACATGGCTCCATTAGATAAATTTAAGTAATAACGCGCGCCTCCAATGTCTTGCCAACCGGTTAACATCGCTCCACTGGAATCCATATAGTACCATACCCCATCAAGCTTTTGCCAACCAGTTAACATCGCTCCACTTGAATTTAAGTAGTAGCGTGCGCCTCCAATATTTTGCCATCCAGTCAACATGGCTCCACTTGAGTTCATGTAATACCATGTTCCATTGATTTTTTGCCAACCGGTTAACATCGCTCCACTTGAATCCATATAATACCATACCCCATCAAGCTTTTGCCAGCCGGTTTGCATCGCTCCACTTGCATTCATGTAATACCATGTTCCATTAACTTTTTCCCAACCAGTAGCCATCGCTCCGCTTGATTTTAAATAATACCAAGTTCCTCGATCTTTTAACCACCCAGTTTGCATGACCCCACTTGAATTTAAATAATACCAAGTCCCATCAACTTTTTGCCAGCCAGTTTGTTTTTTACCACCTTTATAGTAATACCATTGATTACTTTCTTTCACCCAACCAACCTTTGCTGAGTTTTTTTCTGATGGTAAAACGTAATTAAAACGAGTTGAATCTAGTGGATCCCAACCACCAGCTGCCATTCCTCGTGTATCCTGACGAATTTCAAAATGTAAATGAGCAGCTCCTACTCGACCTGATGTCCCAATTGTTCCAATTTTTTGTCCAGCTGATACTTTTTGACCTTTTTTCACATCAACTGAATTTAAATGGGCATAACGTGAATAAACACCTGTTGCATGTTTAATCGTGATGTAATTTCCATATCCACCACCGCACTCTTTTTGATTAGCGAACATGTTTGGACAAGTTGAAATGACTTGCTCAACAACTCCATCACGACCTGCATACACAGCCGTTCCTGTTGGGGCATATAAATCAATTGCATGATGGTTTTTATAACATAAATATTTACAAATAATAGGATAAAATTCTGCTGTTGGCCAAACCCATCTTCCAGCCTCAGCCGATCTTACGACAGCTCGACTCTCTGTTGGAATATCTTCGATACTCACTTCTTCATACATCCCTGGTAATACCAGCTCTTCTTCCTCTGGTAACATAGGACTTTCAAATGAATCCATGAAACCAAAACTTCTTGCATTCGCCACTATTTGAAAACTATTTATTATAATAGTCGCTAAAAGAAAGACAACTAAATACTTTCTCTTATGATTCATACTCTCTCCACACCCTTATATATAATTTCAATTAAAGATTATACCATATTTTCCACAAATTATATATTTTTATATCATTTATTGACAATAAAAGCTGTGTCAAACTCATTAGTTAACACAGCCTTTTCATTATTTATTTTGTAATAATTCTTCTAATTCATTTAATTCATCTAATGAGTCAATTTCAAATAAATCATCTGATCGTAATTCACGTACTCTAATTTTTAACTCATCTAAAGAATCCTTCACTAAATTATCCCAAAATAACTGTTCAAATTCGCCTTGTTCAACAGCTTGCTCTAGTTTTGCCTTTAAAAATTCACCATCTTCTTGGTTCCAATAAGAAACTCCACACATGATTAACTCTTCATGATCTGAACCAACAACAATATTGTCTAGATATCCATCTGTTCCTATCTTTAACATCCACTCATTATTAAAATTAGATTTTCGAGCACTAAAATAAGTTGACTCTGTTACAGTTTCATCTAATATATTACGATTTAAATAAACATCACCTTCTAACACAAATGAATTCGGTAAAAATTCTTTAACTAAATACATCGTATAAAGGTTATTATATTCATTATATTTATCATTATGGACTAATTTTACCCCGTACTTTTCTTGTAGATAATAGAATGATTCATTCAGATATCCTGTTACAATGGTAATATCTTTAATTCCTTTTTCATGTAAAAACTTAATTTGGCGTTCGGCCATCGGTTCTCCTTGAACTGGAATTAATGGTTTAGGTGTTTTTAATGTTAATGGGCGTAAACGCGTTCCCATTCCCGCTGCTAAAATAATCGCTCTCATGATTTCCTCCTATTTTGCTTCAACTAATTTAAATTCTGATAAATCACCAGCTGCTAAAATTGATCCCATGATAATCAAGCCACCACAAATGACGGACTTTAAATCAATACTATTCCCTTGAAGCACAATCCCAAACAAAACAGCCCAAGCCGAATACGTAATATTTAATGACATCGCCTTTGTAGCACCAATCTTATGAATGGCTTTATAATAAAATGAATAAGAAAGTGTTCCCGCTAGAGCGGTTAACAGGATTAGTAGTAGCGATCGATCTAATAATGTGGCTAATGTAAAATTTACGCCTTGAATTAGTGGAATAATAATGACACCGTAAGTTATAGCAGAGGTTAATTGTCTAATAAATAGTGATTGATTCGGCGTCAATTCATCATCCTTCATTCCATATGAACAAATGACAGCTTCAGATGCCCATCCAAACACACATAAAAGCGCAAAGATGAATCCCATCACAAGATGAGTCGGCATTCCTTGTGGGCTATATCCTAAACTAATGATTCCTAAAATACTAATCATGAGCCCTAGAATATTGCTTTTTTTCATCTTCTCTTTCAAAAATAAGTACGATAATAAAGCCCCTAAAGCTGGATACAGTGAAGAAATAATTGCCGTATAAGCAGGACCTAAATATTTAATGGCTAATAAATAGCCTGTCATGCCAACAGGACCTCCAAGTAATGCCCCTAACATAATAAAACGTCCACTTCTACTTTTAATCTTTCCAATCATCTGTTTAAATTGACCTTTGAAAATTAAATAAAGTAATAACCAAAGACTTGAAAATGTATCATGGAAAAATGTACTAATAAATGGAGCTAAAAAGATAATTTGTTCGGTTTGGACAAAATGAGACATCGCCATAACGATACCAAGTAAAACCGTATCTAATCCCCAAAGCAATCCAGATAATAACCCATAACTCATTCTCTACCCCTCCAACTTATCAGCTAATAATTTAAGATTTTCTTTGGCACGATTATAGCGTTCAATTCCGTAATTACCAAAATCATCACCACTGGCTTCTTTCACTTTTGTCCATAAACTCCATAAAAAATCTTGATAAATCTTATTGATTAAGACACGCGTTTTATATGACTCTTTTGGTTCTTGTTTAAAATAAGTTTTTAAAAATAATTCTTCTTCATCTGAGTTGAATCCATTTTCTAAACAATGAGCAGCGACATCCCACATCGGATCATTCATACCTGCATACTCCCAATCAATTAAATAGTATTGATCTTGTTCATCTTTAATAAAGTTTTCAGCCAATGTATCATTATGACAAGGAGCTAGCTTTATTTCTAAGTCATCCATCAATTCTTTTAACTGTAAGACTTGTTGTTTAACCGATTGATAATCGTCGTAATACTCTCCTTTTAATTCGTTCAACAATTGCTCATATGATTCAATCTTTTCATAAACGTTAAATTCATTTTCCATTTCACGCCCACATTGATGAAGTCGATTCAATAGTTGACAAATCTTCTTCATTACATATGGTTTTTTCGCTCCTTCAGGACTGAGGGTTTGGGCATCCTCAATAAATTTTGAAATCTTAATTCCTGTTTGTTCATTAAAATAAATTAGATCTGCATCAACTCCAATTTCATGAGCAAAAGCGGCATTTTTAATTTCATCTACACGACTAATCATTTTCTCTGTTCCATTTCCAGGGACACGTAACACATAATTTTCATCATCAATCATCACTTTATAGTTCTTATTCGTCATCCCACCAATAGCAGCAACTTGTTTGACTTGGTTCATATCAATATTCAAACATTCACTAACAAGTACCTTTAAAGATTCTAAATGTAACATTTTTTCTTTTTTATGAATTCGTTTCATTAATTTTGACTGAACTAATTCTAAATGTCGGACATCATCAATTTCATGCCATAACAAACTATCGATTTTGTTATATCCTAATGTATACGTATGTGCCACATCTAACATTAAATACTCATAGTTTAAATATGGATTTTGATTATCTTCATAGAACTCCATCATTTTAGCGAAATATTCATATGATAACTTACTGATTCCAATCATCTCACCATCAATTCGATTGAGTTGAGCAATATCTTTGGAAATTTTAAATAAACGTTGATTTCGAATTTCAACAAACGCCTCATCGCCTGATCCACTCTCAGCAGTAATTAAGACAGAATCTCGATTATGATCCTCAATTAATTCTTTTAATCCTGCCGTCTCCACAACAATATCGCTTTCGATTAATAAAAAATCTTCATTAAGATAGGGTTCTGCTTTAGCTAATGAAGCCATCGTTCCTGTCCATTTGTAATCTTCATTTGATACGACTAATACATGTTCCGGTAAAACCTCACGAATTTTATCAATGTGATATCCCCCAACAACGATAATCTTTTCAATGTCTAAAAATGTTAACTGATTAATCATTCGCTCAATTAATGTTGTTTCACCAATCGATTGCAAGCAGATAGGTTCAGTAAATTGTTGATTACGACCCGCTGCTAAAATGACTGCTGTATTTAAATTAGAATTCTCATCTATATGTAAATCAATCACTGTTTCTTTTGATTTTCGAATCAGCTGCTCTAAAAATTGTAATCCTTTTGCTGTAATAAAATAACGGTGCTCTCTTCCCTTAATCTCTTTTTTAATGAATCCGTTCTGTTCAATATCTTCGATTAAAGCATTTACTTTCCCAAGTGATAAATGACATAAACTAGCTAATGTCCGTTGATTGATTCCCGGATTTTTATTAATCTTCATTAAAATTTCATTCATTTAACTCACAACCTTTATGTTCATTTTTTGAACGTTATACAAAAGATATCTTATCCTATTAAATAACTAAATACAAGTAAAATTCTACATTATCTTATTAATACGAAAAAACTTAAGATAAAAAAGGGATATGTGAAAAAAATAGTGTCGCTTCTTATTATCTATGATAAAATTAGTAAATGTATATAATAGGAGAAGATTGGAGTGTAGAGATGAAAACGTTAATCATTATACCAGCTTACAACGAAGAGGAAAATATTGAACGCGTTGTAAATATGCTTGTTACATCTTATCCGCAATATGATTATGTTGTTGTTAATGATTGTTCTAAAGATAATACAAAATTCATCTGTGAAAAGAATAGCTATAACTTTATAGATTTGCCTGTCAATTTAGGTCTCGCGGGAGCTGTTCAAGCAGGTTACAAATATGCTTATCATCATAATTACGATATTGCCATTCAATATGATGGAGATGGACAGCATCGCCCAGAATATATCGAAGATTTAGTACATGGGATTGAAAGTGGAGCTGATATCGTTATCGGTTCTCGCTTTGTTAACTCAAAAAAACCATGGAATGCCCGTATGATTGGATCTCGAATTATCACTTTTGTAACAAAACTTACAACAGGGGTTGAGGTTAAAGATCCAACCAGTGGAATGCGTGCCATCAGTAACAAATTAATTAAAGAATTTGCCTTTAATATGAACTATCCACCAGAGCCAGATACAATTGCCTACCAACTAAAAAAGGGGGCTGTGATTAAAGAAGTTCACGTTGAAATGGATGAGCGTATCGCAGGTGAAAGTTATTTAAATATTACAAATAGTATTAAATATATGTCGAGAATGTTAATCAGCATTTTATTCATTCAAAACTTTAGAAAGTAGTGATTTACTGTGTTTCTTTTTAATGGAATAATTAAATTTCAATTACAACTTATCCTGATTATTGGCTGTATTTTCACTTATTGGTACATTATTCGTAAAGTAAGAAAATCTAATGTACGTATTGATGATATCATCGTCTGGATTATCGGAATTTGTATTTTCTTCATTTGCAGTATTTTCCCACAAATTCCATATGTAATCTCTAATTTACTTGGATTTGAATCTCCAGCTAATTCAATATTCTTCATTGTTATCTTCTTTATGTTTATCATGATCTTTTTATTAACAATCCGTGTTAGTCAATTACAAGAGAAAATTAAAGAATTAACTCATCAAATCGCATTAGTAGATAAAGATTCCAGCAATGACAAATAGTTTCAATTTATAAAAAGGCTACCAAACCTGTAACTTAGTTTACAGAATTGGTAGCCTTTTTTATCCATATTATTACCCGTTTACTTTTTCCATATAAATAAATTTTAACAAATAGTAATGTGACAATAATAGATAGACCAGTAACCATGAAAACATATGCAAACGAAGAATAAACTACTGTACTATTTATTAATTCTGAAATCCCCCGTACGATAATGGGCTCATGAAATAAAAATATATAAAATGAGTACTTTCCTAATTTTAATAGTATTGAATTATTAGAAACTAAGAATGACAGCTTCCAATAGAAGATAACCATTACAGGATTTAAAATAAGATGTTTCAGAAAAGTGTCGATTGATGGAATCTTATTAATAGTACAAGTGAAAACAACTGCTATTACTATGCATAAGTTTAGAAGAAGACTAATTCTATGATGAAATTGATATTTACTAAATTGAACACCTAATTCGAAAAATATTAAATAATAAAAGAATTTAATTGGATAAGAGAGTAATCCTAAACAAATTACTGTAATTGAAAGAATAGCTAATAAAATAAAACGAATTAAATCATTAGGAACTATTTTCTTTATTAATGGGTATAGGATAATGATAAAAAAGTATAATGGAATATACCATAGTTGATAAGCAATATTATATCCCAAAAAAATCTTTAAAAAACTTATACTAGCTTGTATTAAAACATTAACTAACGGAATGTTTTGTACAAATAACAATTTAAAAGAGTTTAAACAGATAAAAACAAAACTAATCAGTAAAAATAAAGGTAAAATTTTAGATAATTGTTTTTTAATAAAATAGAAGCAATTTTGATTAGTAGATATAATATTTAAATAATATTTGTAGCCAGATATAAAGATGAAAATAGGCACAGCAGCCCAAATCAAATTGTCTAAAATATTAACCCCAATTCCAGCATTTAAATAAGAATCAAGATTTAAGACAGTTCTAACATAAAATCTATCAGCATGGATTAAGACAACCATAATAATGGCAATACCGTAAGCGGGTAATAATAAC
>NZ_JAMQUS010000005.1:1086-1476 GCF_025594995.1 Turicibacter sp. GALT-G1 | reverse complement strand
GTAACTATTCAGCCTAGTAGAAAAGAGTATCACAAAAAGGAGTGCTCATTTAGTGAAGTACTCCTTGTGAATGTTATGAAAATTGAATCGTATTTCCCATTAAAATGGTTTCAATACTTTCGATAATATTTAATCCTTGCTTTTGACAAGTAGAGATGAAACCTCTGATTCGGGCGAAACAATGAGCACCTTTTTCTGTTCGGAAACATCCGGATATTTTTTGTTTAGTTTTAGTCATTCGGACATCACGCTCAGCTAAATTATTATCAAACGGAACTTCAACTTGATACAGAAATTCTAATACTTCTTCTTGTCGTTTCGATAAACGATTGAGTAATCGAACGGAATCCGTATTCTTTTCATGCAGTTTTAAAGGATTCTCACGGTAAC
>NZ_JAMQUS010000005.1:0-1018 GCF_025594995.1 Turicibacter sp. GALT-G1 | reverse complement strand
GATGATTCCTTTAAACTCTCTTAAATGATGAACGTTACATAAAGCATGCGTACAATCATCATATTTAAAATACGGGGTCCAATGGTCATGGATGACGGTTCCTTTGAAAGAGGGAAGAATGCCATTGGCTTCAATTGCTTGAGAGCCACGCTTTTCATGAACAAAGTAATGCGTGAATTTTTGATTTGAAGTCACGTGAAGCCAGTGTCTCTTTCCATTGACATAACAGCCTGTTTCATCTACATGAAGATGATTTGATGCCAAAAGATTTTCTTTGATTGAAGCTTCAGTCGTTTCTAATAACTCATCACATCGTTTCGTCATATTCACCAGTGTTCCTTGGCTGATGGTCGCTTTGAAAATATCTTGAGTCAATTGTTTCAGACGGTTGAAAGGAATCAATTGATAGTGACTGAAATAAGTTAATACACTTGTTAAATGTGGCCCATATTGTGTCGGTTGTGTGACATGTTTCGGAAATAGTCCTTCATTTTTAAAGTGACAGTTAGGACATACTTTAATTTGGGATTGATGCTCAGTCACTTGAAGCCTTAAGCTCGGTAAATCAAAAACTTGACGTCGAATCGTTTTTTGAGGTTCAACGTTTTCTAAACAACACCCACACCCTTGGCAAGTTTTCGGATGATGTGTGACGACAAGATCCGGATCTTTTACCATTTTTAAGGTTGAACCTTGATGCCCGACTTGACCACCCGTTTTTTTATTTGAAGGTTGACGCAAACTTTTTGTCTTTTTAAAACCATCGGTTGACGGAGGTAAGCTACTATTTTGACTGGTTTGATTTGATTGTTTTTCAAGTTTCTTAAGGCGAGCATCTAAATCTGAAACAGTCTGAGATAACTCAGAGATTTGAGTGGAAAGTCCTTGAACTAAACTAATAACGGATTGAATCCCCTCCTGATAAACTTTGATGATTTCAGATTCTGACATGAGATGACACCTTCTTCTAAAGTTGGAATAGTAAGGATATTATAACGTAAATCTTACAAATAGGTAA
>NZ_JAMQUS010000049.1:0-32190 GCF_025594995.1 Turicibacter sp. GALT-G1 | reverse complement strand
ACACTTTTTAAACTTTTTTTTCGAAACTTTTTATTTCGTTTCCTTGTATCGTTCATTTCTGACGACTTCTTTATGATACCATCTTCATCAAAAATTGTCAAACACTTTTTGAAAGTTTTTAAATTTTCGTTGTTTGGTATGTCACCCGTTGGTGACTTGAATATAATATCATCTTTTCAAATATAGGTCAACACTATTTTGAAATTTTTTTAAAAAATTATTCTAACATAATGAACAAGAACTTCAATTACGAGAAAGCGATAGAAAAAAGAAATCTATCTTGAACACTTTGTGCGATGCTTTCCAGGAAGAAGATAACCTAGTTTTTTTTATCTTTCAGTATATCAAAAATCGAAGGCCAAAACACCTCCAATCAAATTATCAAAGCGATTAATAACTACAATGAGATTTCTCTAGACTTAACCTTTTAATTGTGTATATATTATTGGAATTGATACTTAATCCAATATTTAATTCTTCCTTCTTCAAATTAAGTATTACTTTATATTTCTTACATCTAATTTTCATTTACATATCTACTTCTCGAATGTACCTTTTCCTTTGTTATAATTAATCGTTAGTCGATTCTATTTCAAAATTCATTCTTGCCCTGATGATAAACATAATCTTTTTCGTTAAAATCATAGATTTCTTGATTACAGCTATTAAAAGAAGATATCTTCAAAAAGGTTAGCTATTTTCTAACAATAAATAATTCCTTTAGAGGTACCGATATACTTCAATAGTTTTTAAATGGAATAGTACTCCTCCATTGAGTCTTAATCACTTCTTCGATTTACCTTTAACTTTCTTAAGCTCCCTTTCCTATTTTCAATTCTTTAATTAATTTTCTTAGGTTGGATCTTAGTCTTTCATTCTGTTTAAAAAAGCATACTATTTGCTAATAATTTAATAAGATCGATGAATTATTCTATTAAAACCAGACATTAGATTGGAGTTTGAGTTTTACTCTTAATCTTTGCTATGGTATAGAACAAGCAATTTCCTTCATTTCTACTACTTTAAATCCCATTTCATTTGTATAGTTCACTTTCTTTGACATTATAAAACACCTTAATGAATAAATCAGTTTCGAATTTATTTATTAAGGTGTTTTTTCTTAGTTCTCTTTATAAAGATTATTCTAATTATTTTATAAATAATTACTAACGATCATCAAAGACTAAACGTAAATAGGTTTAAATGTAATAACCTTTTCTCATCGTTAAACAAAAAAAGGAACCGCAAATGCGGCTCCAATAATAAAATTAACGTTTTGAGAACTGTGGTGCACGACGAGCTGCTTTAAGTCCGTATTTTTTACGTTCTTTAGCACGTGAATCACGAGTTAATAATCCGATTGGTTTTAAAGTTCCACGGTATTCAGCATCAACTTGTAATAATGCACGAGAAATCCCTAAACGGATAGCTCCAGCTTGTCCAGTTAATCCTCCACCGTTAACATTTACTAATACATCATATTGGTTAGTTGTTTCAGTTAATGTTAATGGTTGCATGATATCTAAACGAGTTGCTGCAGAAGGAATATAATCTTCAAATTCGCGACCGTTGATAATTACTTTTCCAGTTCCAGGTACTAAACGTACACGTGCAACTGAGCTTTTACGACGACCAGTTCCTAAGTATTGTACTGTCATATAGTGTTACCTCCCTCTTAATTATCCACGAAGTTCGTAAACTTCAGGTTTTTGTGCTGCATGTGGATGCTCAGATCCAGCATAAACAAATAATTTTTTACCCATTGCACGTCCTAAACGTCCTTTTGGTAACATACCTTTTACAGATAACTCTAACATACGCTCTGGTGTATTTTCGCGCATTTGTTTAGCTGTACGAACTGTTAATCCACCTTGGTATCCTGAGTGACGGTAGTATAATTTGTTTTCTAATTTGTTTCCAGTTAAAGTGATTTTATCAGCATTGATAATGATCACGTAATCTCCACAGTCTACGTGTGGTGTGAATGTTGGTTTATGTTTTCCACGTAAAAGTGTTGCAACTTCTGTAGATAAACGTCCTAAAGTTTTATCTGCAGCGTCAACAACGAACCATTTACGATCTACTTCATGAGATTTTTGCATAAATGTTGTACGCATTGTCCTGCCTCCTACTTCTTTCGCTTTAGTTATTTTTCATATGAAAATTCGCTGGGGCTCAAATTTTCTTGTGAAAATAAAGAAAATGTACCGTTAGCTATTTTACCCCAAAGTATTACTTTTTTCAAGTGGTTTTAGAAATAATTATTCTTTTTTATATTATTTATTCGCGATTTTCGAGAATAAATACAAAATAACGACTAAAACCTTTTTTCTTGAATGAATACACTAATTTACTCAATGATTATATCATCATAACTTCGAGATATGAACACTCAAATTTTGGTTGTTTATCATATAAAAAGTGGATACAATTGTACCCACTTTAAATTAGCACTATTTTAGTTAAAACATATACAAGAATAAATCCAGGAATCCCTAATGTTCCTGTTATAAATGACGTAATGTAATTGAGAGGAACTGATGCACTGAAATAAACTCCAATTATATTAAATAGATATAGTGCAAATACTCCTATGATGAATCGTTTGATTAACCATCCTATTACTTTCATATTACTGTTATAAAGTATACTCACTTTATAACACGTCACCTCCCTTCCTATTGACAATCATATGCATTTAGAAAGAGTGATATAACTGTAATCAAATCTGGTTTAAGCCATTATCCCGCTTCTATGTGAATTTAAACATAAAAAAATAGTTACTGCAAAAAAACAGTAACTATTTTTTATATTAGAATAGCTCTCTGCGTCCTTCTAGAGCGCGAATTAATGTGACTTCATCAGCATACTCGATTGAGCGTCCCATTTCTAGTCCACGTGCGATACGAGTGACTTTCACATCTGTGTTTTTTAATAATTTTGCAATGTATTGAGATGTGGCATCTCCTTCAAGTGTGGCGCTTAATGCTAGAATTAATTCTTTTACATTTTCGTCTTTTAGTCGTTCAATTAATGCAGGAATTCCAATGTCTTCAGGTCCCATTCCATCTAATGGCGATAGAACTCCATTTAACACGTGATATAATCCTTTAAAACCACGCATACGTTCAATAGCAATGACGTCTTTAGGGTCTTGTACAACTGCAATAACTGATCGGTCTCGATGTGAATCTGCACAAATCATACAAGGATCTGTATCGGTGATATGACCACAAATCGGGCATTTGAATAGTTGACGTTTACTATCAATTAATGCTTTAGCAAATGTAGTAGCGTCATCTTCCTTCATTGAACTAATCACATGAAAAGCTAATCGTTCAGCTGTTTTATTTCCGATTCCCGGTAGCTTACTAAAGCTTTCGATTAATTTTGTAATGGGTTGAGGATATTGCATGATTTCTCCTTAGAATAATCCTGGGATGTTCATCCCTTTTGTGAATTGACCCATTGTTGATTCAGTTTTTTCATCAACTTGGCGTAATGCATCGTTTAATGCTAATAAGATTACGTCTTCTAACATTTCTACATCTTCTGGATCAACAACAGATGGATTAATAGTAATTTTGTTAATTTGTTTTGTTCCTGTTGCTTCAACTGTTACCATTCCACCAGCTGCACTTCCTGTGAATACTGATTGTTCAATTTCTTGTTGTGCTTTCACCATATCACGTTGCATTTTTTGAATTTTTTTCATCATCATTGGGTTCATACTCTTCACTACTCCTATTCATCGATTATGTTAACTAAATCGGCTCCAAACATTTTAACAATGTCTTCTACAAAGCCGTTATCTTTAGTTTGACTTTCCTCATTATAATTTATCACATTTTTAATATCCTGACTATATTGTTTTAAGCGCGGTTCAACACCATTTTTCTTTTGCTCAATATAGCTTTGTCGTTGTTCTAACCAGAAAGCTTCTGGCATGACGTTAAATGGATATGGACTTCCAAAGAGATAGGCCACAATTTGTTCTGCTATTTTTCGATTATCTTCACGTAGTAATCGTTTGCAGCCAGGTTCATGTTTATAAGTTAAAATAAATCCTTCATCTGAAGCGGCGACGATGTTTCCGTCTTGTAGTAGGACGATGACTTCTTTGTAGTCCGGCATAAGGATTGGGTTGAGTTGTGCCCATTTTTGTAAGACGTGGTCGCGAGCTTCTTTTGTCGCTTTAGATAGGATTTGTTCAATGGTTAGCATTTCTGGTGTGACGTGCTCTGGTAGAATGATTGGTTCTGGTTCTTTAGGTAGTTTGAGTTCAACGACTTCTGGTTCATTGAAGAGGTTCATTTTAAATTGTGAATCTGATTTATTAATTGATGGCTCAGCTTTAACAGGTCCTGTGTGCTCGATTTTTTTAACTAATCGTTTTAGTAGGGTGATTTCTTGCTTGAGATCGTTAATCTCTGTTTGGTAATCCTTGTTGTTGTCTGATTGATCATTGGTATCGGATAAGCTGAGCAGCCCGACTTCTAGCATGAGTTCGGGATGATTAGAGTATCTTAATTCAGATTGAAGTTTATTTAATTTAAATAGGTAGGTTACGATATCATTTGAATTAAGATTCTCTACTAACTCTGTAAACATAGGATTGTTCGTTAGTAAGTTAGAAACTGAGATTTGTGATTTTTGGTACACGAGTAAGTCGCGATAAACAGTGATTAATCCGTCAATAATGCGACTTGGTTCTTTTCCGTTCTCTGTCATGTCTTTAATTAAGTCGATGACGTGTGAGAAGTTTAATTCTTCGATTGCTTTGATGATTTGTAAGAGTTGATGATTGGCAATGGTCCCGCTTAGGGCGTGCACATCATCTAATGTAATTTTATCATCTGAATAAGAGATGACTTGATCGAGTAAGCTAAGGGCGTCACGCATTCCACCTTCCGCAAGTTCTGAGACGAGTTGTACGGCTTCTTCTTCGTAGGCTAAATCTTGTTGTTTGATAATCTCAACTAGGTGTTCGTAGATTTCTTTTGTTGAGATTTGTTTGAAGTCAAAGCGTTGACAACGCGAGATGATGGTTGGTGGAATTTTGTGTGGTTCGGTTGTGGCTAAAATGAAGATGACATGTTTTGGTGGTTCTTCTAATGTTTTTAATAAAGCATTAAATGCACCTGTTGATAGCATGTGAACTTCATCGATAATATATACTTTGTATCGTCCCATCGTTGGGGCGTATTTTACTTTGTCTCGGATTTCACGGATTTCATCGACACCGTTGTTACTTGCCGCATCGATTTCAAAGACGTCGGCATTTGATCCGTTTGTGATTGTTGTACAGTTTACACATTCATTACACGGTTCGGCCGTAGGATAGTTGATACAGTTAACAGCTTTTGCAATAATTTTCGCAATTGATGTTTTACCTGTCCCACGTGGTCCACAGAATAAATATGCATGTGATAAACGCTCATGTTTTAAGGCATTTTGAACGGTTCTTACGATGTGTTTTTGTCCTACGACGTCACTGAACTTTTGAGGACGATGAGCGCGGTATAATGCATGATAAGACATAAGAAAACTCCTACTCTCTAGTTTAAAAATTATCTTGATTATATCATAAATTATTGACAATGTCTGAGGCCTTGTTACAGATTTACGTTTTAAAAAAATTTTTTTATATCAGTGTAAATAAGTTTTTAGATTGTAAAAACTTAAGGCCTGCCATTCCTTAGCAATCATGGATTAGATTGTCTTGGACAATCGCTAAGGGTCACAGTTGAGAATTTATAAAGGACTTCGTACGTTGATGTTGATTACGACGATTTATACACTATCTTCTTGTGGTATCATGTATGTCTTTGAGGGTGAGGCGCTTCGTATTTTTACCCAAATCCACTATGCCCACGTCATGCTTGATAGGATTATTCCAGCTTATTTATCATTGGTGTTGATGTAGTCCCTTGTTGGAACAATCGGCGGTCGGGAAAACGATGGTGATGATGATTCTTTCAGTTCTGAGTCTTTGTATCGTGTATGTTTTCTGAATTTTCACCATTTTAAGAATTTCCTCAAGTATTGAGGACGTAATCCTAGGTTATCCAATTTAGTAGGCGCTCAGTCTTATTTTAATGGGGCTGTATGCTTGGAAAGGAAATTGGTTACCAAAAGAAAACGCGTAGATGAGCTCTACGCGTTTTTTTATTAGTTTAAGTGATAGCGGCGGCCTTTTAAGGCGTATAATATTTCTTCTGCAATGTTTGTGACATGATCGCCTGCACGTTCAATGTACTTATTAATCAGAATAGCATATGCTGTCCCGAAGACTTTTCCATCTACCACTTGGATGTGTGTAATTAATGAAGCTAATAATTCATTATAAATTTCATCGACTTGCTTATCCATGTCTGCCGCTTCTTTAATTTTAGCTTTGTTTTCTTCTTGAAGACCTTCCATCACTAGTTTTAACATGTTAATCACAATTTCTAGCATGCGAACCAGTTTGTCCACATTCTTTTCATAGTGTTCTAGTGATTCATTTTGTTTGATTAAGATGATATATTCTGCAAGATTTTTGGTGTAGTCAGCAATACGTTCATATTCAGTCGCAAGACGTATCACCATTAAGATTTTGCGTAAATCACTGGCAACCGGTTGCTGACGAATGATAAAGATTGTTGATTCTTCTGTGATATCTTCTTGCAGGTCATCAATATCTTGATCTTGCTTAATGATTTGTAAGGCAATTTCTAAGTCTAGTGTTTTTAATGCTTCCAGCGTATTTTCATACGCTCCGATCGTTAAGACTGATAGTTTTTCAATACCTTGAAGTAAGACTTCATAATCTGTTTCTAATTTTGTTTTTTTCATTCCATTTTCACCCCTTATTTTTATCCAAAGCGTCCAGTGATGTAATCTTCTGTACGTTTATCTTTTGGATTAGTAAAGATTTTATCTGTATCATCAAATTCAATTAATTCTCCCATTAAGAAGAAGGCTGTTTTATCTGAGATACGTGCCGCTTGTTGCATTGAGTGAGTAACGATAACGATTGTGTATTTTTCTTTTAACTGTTCCATCAATTCTTCAACTTTTTGAGTTGCAATTGGGTCTAAGGCTGATGTTGGCTCATCCATAAGGATAACTTCTGGTTCCATGGCGATGGCACGGGCGATACATAAACGTTGTTGCTGCCCTCCTGATAATCCCATGGCCGATTTATTTAAGCGATCTTTAACTTCATCCCATAACGCTGCCCCACGAAGTGAATTTTCAACAATTTCATCTAGTTTTTTCTTATCTTTAACTCCTTGGCAACGTGGTCCATAAGCGATGTTATCATAAATGCTCATTGGGAATGGATTTGGTTTTTGGAAGACCATTCCGACACGTGTACGAAGTTTCATGACGTCGATGTCTGAGTAGATGTCATCTCCATCAAGTGTCACGTTTCCTGTGATTTTGACTGTTTCGATTAAGTCGTTCATACGATTTAAGGTCCGTAAGAATGTTGATTTCCCACATCCAGATGGCCCAATAAATGCTGTTACTTTGCGTTCTGGAATTTCGATATTGATATGGTGTAAGGCTTGGAAGTTTCCATAAAATAAGTTTAAATCTGTAACTTTAAATTTAGGTTGCATTCCTTTTCACTCTCCTAATAGTTTGCTTTGCTGAATTTTTTCGAGATTAAGCGTGAAATTAAGTTTAATGTAAAGACGATGACAAGGATGACGATTCCGATAGCTGCTGCCATTTCAACATTCCCTGATTCTTTCACTTCAACGTAAGCACGAACCGTTAATGATGTTCCGGTTTCAAATAATGAAAGGTGCCCACTTGTTGGATTGACTGGTAATTTAGCAAATGTTCCGATTGTAAATAGTAAGGCTGCTGATTCCCCAATTGTACGTCCAATTGATAAGATAACCCCAACTAAAATACCTGGGATAGCACTTGGTAATACGACTTTTGATAAAGTTTGAATTTTGTTAGCTCCAAGTCCATATGATGCTTCACGGTAGCTCATAGGAACGGCTTTTAATGCTTCTTCAGTTGTACGCATCATTGTTGGAAGTAATAAAATCATCAGTGTGAATCCACCTGATAGAATTGACATTCCAAGTTTTAAGGTGTTGGCGAAGATTAACATCCCGAATAAACCGTATACAACTGATGGGATTCCTGATAAAACTTCGGTTGCAAAACGAATTAAGTTAACTAATTTTCCTGGTTTTGCGTATTCAACCATGTAGATGGCTGCTAAAATTCCGACTGGTGCCGAGAATAGTAAGGCAACTAAGATTAGCATTAAAGTTGAGACGATCATTGGGAAGATTCCTCCACCTGGTGAAACAACTTTAATCATTAATGTATCACTTGCATTTAAAGCGTTGGTGATGTCGTCTGCATCTGTATCAGCTTTAATTTTTAAGTTTGCTCCTTCTCCATTAATTTGTTCTAGTTGGTATCCAACTTTGACTGGGAAGGCTTCATCTGCATTGTTTTTTGCAGTTTTTACTGGTGATTGATCATCGATCCAAGCAACTTCATAACCATGTTCGTTTGGTTCAATGGCAATCCCTAAGTTTTCTGAAAATAAAGCGTCACTTGATAATGAGCTTGGCGCAGTGTAAGACTGATGACTCGTCACGTTCACATATTGAGTTTGTGATTCATAGTCATTCGTTAAGAAGTCCCATGACATTTTTGACCATCCATTTGAGAAGATAAATGCAACGATGGTGATTAAAATCCCAACTGAGAACGCTGCTGACAACCAAATGAGGCCATTTAGTAAGTTATCTTTAAGTTTACGAGACATTAACGATCACCTGCCTTTTTTTGAATGCGTGATAATACTAAGTTGATCACCATAATAAAGATGAATAAGATGACAGCTGTTGAGAATAACATTTGTTCATGCATTTCTGCTGCATACCCTTGCTCTAATGCGATATTTGTTGTTAATAAACGAACACGATCGAAGATTGTATGTGGAATTCCTGATTCAGGGTTCCCCGCTACTAAGATAACCGCCATTGTTTCTCCGATTGCACGACCAACCCCTAAAATAACCCCGGTTAAAATCCCTGATTTAGCTGCTGGTAATACGACTTTAAAAATTGTTTGCATTTTTGAAGCACCTAGTGCTAACGATCCTTCTTTATAGCTTTGCGGAACTGCACGAATTGATGTTTCAACAACCGCTACGATCGTCGGTAAAATCATAATTGTTAAAACAGCGATAACCGCTAATAATGAATCTCCTGATGGATATGGAGAAATTTGCTTAACTAATGGTGTAATGACCGCAAAACCAAATACCCCGTATAAAACTGATGGAATAGCTGCTAATAATTCAACCGCTGGACGTACGATGTTAGCCAATGGTTTTGGTGCGACTTCAGCGATGAAAACTGATGTTAATAACGCAATCGGTACCCCGATAACAATTGCACCAAGTGTCGCTAAAATCGAACTGATAATCATGTATCCAATTCCATAATCCCCACTTTGCGGTGTCCACTTCAACCCTGTGATAAAGTCTACAAAGTTATATGTTCCGAATTGATTATTTGGGAAGAATGGCGCAAGCCCTTTTCCGAAAATAAAGATAATAATTAACGCTACACTAATGACCGCAAAAAGCGCTGCTAATAGAAATAGAACATGGAAGAACTTTTCTAAGAACACGCGTTTACGATTAAGGGTCATGTCTTTTTTCACACTTAACACCTCGTTTTATTTAAACTAAATTAATACTCTCTATTTACAACGTAATTGTAGCATCTCAATTTTTAAAACTACGTTTTGTTAACAGAAAATTAACGCTTGTTAACAATTCCTTAACAAAGCGGGTCCCCATCCAGTGAAACTGGCTTTTCCCTTTAATGGGGTAAGGGTCCTCGTCATTTATTGAAGATAAATATTTACTCCTCAAATGGGTGATAAAATGTGCATTTTTCAAGGGTTTCTATGTTCTGTTAATAGAAAATTAACAGTTAATACCTATTTACTCTATGATTCGTTAACAAATTATTAATATTTCTAAGCCTTTTGTAACGAGTCGCTGTTGGAGAATTCACCTAAATTAAAAAAGAAATCACTGAGGAAGTAGTGATTTCTTTTTTAATTCATTATTTTGTTAATTCTGACCACTCAGTAATGTTTCCTGTGTAAACCTCTTTGATTTGATCTTTTGAAATATCTGTTACGTTATTTGATGGGTTAACAACTAATGCGATTCCGTCCATACATAACGTAACAGGTATAATTCCCTCTGCTAATTCTGATTCTTTGATTTCACGAGAAGCAAATCCTAATGTGTATACTCCTGAAATCGCATTTTTAACTCCAGCTCCTGAACCTGTTGCATCGTATGTATAAGTTACTTTAGGAAATAAAGCTGTAAATTCTTCTGCTAATGCCTTAACTGCATCTTCTGTTGATGTTGATCCACCCATCACAATGTTTCCTGATAAGTCACCGTATTTTGACATATCAAACGCTTCAGCATTTTTTGTATCAACGATTGTTCCTTTTGATTCTAAAATTTCTAATCCATCAATTGAAGATACGAAATCGATAAATGCACGTTCAACATCTGTAATATTTTCTTCCATATATACCATTTCGAATGGACGTGCTACTGAGTATTTTCCTTCTAATACATTTTCAGCTGTTGCTTCTACACCTTCTACTGTTAATCCATTAATTTTCCCATGATTTTCTTCTAGTGTTACGAATGAAACATATCCGATTGCAGCATCATTTGCCGCTACATATGTTGCCACAACTCCATTTCCATCTTTAATTGTCGCATTTGCTGTTAATGGATCTTGATCTTCTCCATTAAATCCAATGATTTCTTCAAATGCTGAACGAGTCCCTGATCCCGCTTCACGACTTACAACATCGATTGCCCCTTCTACAGCTTGTGTTGTGTCTGATCCGTTGTTAGTTGACCCACATGCTGCCATTGAAAAAGTTAATGCTGCAGCTGCTACTAAACTTAATAGTTTTTTCATTCTCATCATTCCTCCATGATTTATCTCTGCTCTGTTGATGAGTTAATTGTAATACAAATTGACCCTTCAAATATTAATTTTCTGTTAAGAAATAGTTAAGATATGATTAATAATAGTTTATAGCTAGTCGACAAAAATATACAAAAAAAAGAAGTAAGCTCAGCTTACTTCTTTTTTTGTTGAGGTAATGTCACGATGAATTTACTTCCTTTATTTAGTTCACTTTTAACTTTGATATTTCCACCGTGTGCCTCAATAATAGATGCAACGATAGATAATCCAAGTCCCGTTCCGCCTGTATGACGTGATCTCGCTCTATCCACTCGATAGAATCTTTCAAAAATATGTGGAATGTCAGCAGCAGGAATCCCGATTCCTTGATCAATGACTTGAGTTTCAATATTTGAACCACGTTGCCTGATTCTAATCGTAATCGTTGTGTCTTCCCCTGAATAATGGATAGCATTCGTTAATAGATTGAGGAAGCAATGTTGTAACTTGATATAATCCCCATCTAGACTATAATCTTCTGTGGCTTCAAGCATAATTTTTTGATTTTTTAGATTAGCAATATTGAGTGTTTGAACAATACAATCTGTCAGTAATTCATTTAGACAAACACGATCGGTATTATGCTTGATTTGATCATGTTCATAACGATTAATTAACAATAAATCTTTAACGAGTTGTTCCATTCGGTTATTTTCATCTTGAATAATCGTTAAAAATTCATCACAGGTTTGTGGATCATTTTTTGCTCCGTTCAATAAAATTTCCGTACATCCTTTAATCGCACTTATTGGGGTTTTCAGTTCGTGTGACACATTTCCGAAGAACTCTTTTTGTAAGCTTTCATATTTTTTGATATCAGTAATATCGTGAAATAAGATAACAGCTCCATTAAAGTCCTCGCGCTCATTAAAAATGGGATGCGCCGTTGAAATATAATATTTTTGATTAATTTCTAATTGTTTTTTTCGCGTCGTTTCACAAATCAGTGCATCTTCTAAAATTTTACGTAAGGACTCATTTTTCACCTCTTGGAAAGAAACCCTTTTAAGAGCTGACATATTCACCCATTCTTTAAAGCGATTATTAGCATATTCAAGTTCACCATTAATGTTTAAGATAACCATTGGATCTTGAATACTATTCGTAATAATACTAATAATCTGCATGTTGCGACGATTTCTAAATTCTTGTTTTTGAATAAATCGCATTAATTTATTATATTGAACTCCAATAACTTCTTGCTGTTCAATCACCAATGGAGAGATATTGCTCCAATCCCGATGTTCTTGAATGTTAGCAGCGACCTCATCGTATTTTTTAAGTTGATTGAGATACGTCATCGAACGTCCGTATTGCATGATCATTAAAATAAGTAAGATTAGTAAAAATAAAATCGTAACTTGACTATTGTTTTGACTATAAAGATTAGTGATTAATAACAAGGTGAAAACAATATAAAATGAAATAAGTTCATGACGGCTATCAATCATTTGCTTCGTCCTCTAACATATATCCCACTCCACGAATGGTTTTAATTTTAATCCCATAAGGTTTCAATTTATCACGAATTTTAAAAATGTGGACATCGACAATTCGTGTATCACCGTCGTATTCAAATCCCCATAATCGATCGAGTAAAACGTCACGAGAAAGCGCCTGACCTTTATGTTGGATTAAAAACTCTAGTAATTCATATTCTTTAAGTGTAAAATCAACTACTTGATCATCAATTAATACTTCAAATCGACTACTATCTAGCCTAATACGCTGATAGCTTAAATAAGATTTACCTTTCCCTGCAGATAAAACTTCTCTTCTTCTAATAATGGCCTTTACTTTCGAGACAACTTCACGCGATGAGAAAGGTTTAGTCATGTAATCATCAGCCCCTACATCAAGACCAAGAACACGGTCTAATTCATCATCACGTGCTGATAAAATAACAATATAAATTGAATTTCCACGATTACGAAGTTCTTTACAAACGGAAAAACCATCGCGCTTCGGCAACATGACATCTAGTAACATGACATCATATTCATCAGCTAATGCTTTTTGCAATCCCTCTTCCCCATCTGAGGCGAGATCGACTGAAAAACCTGATTGCATTAAATCATATTGTAAAATACGTTGAATTGAAATTTCATCTTCAACAACTAACACTTTTTTACTCATCGAATGACACCTCCAAAAAAACAATTGATTATGTTTATTCTATCATACTCAAGCTTGTGCTTCTGTTAAGTTTTTGTTAAAGACCTTTTTAGTTTGAATCACTGATTCCAATTCTATTTTTCCATATTATACCGATAAATGAAGATAAAAAAAGAAAACTCCCCTTTGGTACCCTTACTCACATAAAACTAAATGCTTAAGGCTGCTACATTCCTGTCCTGACCTGGTTCACACCGTTCTATTGAATAAGGGTACCAAAAGAGAGTTTCGATTGATACACATTTAGTATATCAATTTGACTCTTGCTTGTCAACACGCTGCTGCTTTTTTTTCTGTCTTAATTCTCTAAAAAAATCTGACAACAGTTGTCCACATTCTTCTTCTAAGACACCTGAAATCACTTCACATTGATGATTAAACTTTGATTCATCAAGTAAATTATAAATTGTTCCACAGCATCCACCTTTAGGATCTTTCGCACCATAAATAACAGTCGGAATACGAGATTGAACAATAGCTCCTGCACACATCGGACATGGTTCGAGTGTAACATACATAATGCAATCTTCTAATCGCCAAGATCCAACTACTTCATTTGCTTTGCTAATGGCTAACATTTCAGCATGAGCATTTGAAAGTTGAATTTTTTCACGTAAATTGTGGGCTCTAGCAATAATTTGTCCATCTTTAACGATAACAGCACCAATGGGCACTTCTCCGATGGCTTTGGCTTTATTAGCTTCTTCGATGGCTTGTTGCATAAATAAGATGTGCTCCATAATAATCACCTGTTATTTGTTCTTTTTTAATTTATTCTATGATAAAATAGGGATGTTATCAAGACTAAGTAATAAAGAAAGTCTGAGGTGAGGATGATGGCTAAAACTTTTATGCTAAATGTAGAAAATTTAAGTTCAAATGAGGATGTAAAAAAAATTAAAGATTACTTCGAAACAAATTTAGAGGGTGTGGAAAAGTTAGATATTAATCTTTCTTTAAAATTAGTTTCTGTTCGTTATAATGAAGGGATTGGTTCCCCGAAATATATTCTTGATGCATTTAATCGTTTAGGTTACACAGTTCGTTAAGGCGAACTTCTTTTTTATATTTGAAGCTTTAATGGGGAACGCTATGAAACAAAATAAATCTTTTTTATCCCCGTTGAAGGGCCAATTGACGTTCGAAAAACTTCACGATCAACACTACGATCAGAACATTATTCTTATCACCTTTAAAGGAGATTATGTATGAGAATCCATTTTTCGATAAGTTTTATAATAATATCGATGAATGAGTGTTTCAAACAAAAATGTTTTTCTTAACGAATTGCTATAAACAATAATTGAGTATTCAAAAAGATTATTTAAATGAAAATTAATCGATTATTTCAGATTATCATTTATTAGGTTCCTTATCCTATTTTGATCACTCAAAGAGTGTAAGGTTATCCATCACTAGTAAACCTTTAAGTGAAAAACTTTTCTAGACTTATATAATAAAAAAGAGCAACGGTTACTTGTGGATAACGGCTGCTCTTTTTTATACTTCTATTTAATATTCTAATTGGTTATATATTAAATAACTCTCCATTAATAAAAAAATTAATTGAGACACTGATAAAATAGAGCTGGCTTCAGTCAGTGAGATTAATAGTAGTCGCTTTAATTAAAAGCCACTCCATCACTCCTCCTATATTTTTCACATGAGACAATGCTAACATACAGAGGTTAAAGAAAAAGACGGATATTTATCCGCCTCTTATTATGTTATTTTTTTAATAACTCTTTCATTCGATTAAACGTTTCCTCACTAATAACATGTTCAATTCGACAAGCATCTTTATCAGCTAATGATTCATCAATTTGGAGTGTCTTTATTAAAAATTCTTTAATTAAGCAATGACGTTCATAAATCGCAGTTGCTCTTTCATGACCCATTTCAGTTAAGTTAATTTGTCCATTTTTCTCTATCGTAATTAGACCTGCATTTTTCAAAATTCCCATCGCACGACTAATACTTGGTTTTGAAAAATTTAACTCGTTTGCCACATCGATAGAACGAACAGATCCATTTTTTCGGCTTAAAATTAGAATGGTTTCTAAATAATTTTCACCCGACTCTTGTAATTTCATCTACCCACCCTATTTCTTAAAATCTAAATATAGTTAATCTTAACATAGTTTGTTTCGTTTCTTCAACTTTTATACTTTTATTAAATAGCTATTGACATTATTGGATATAAATGTCAAATTAGTAATATGAGTTAGCTTAAGCTAACTTTTTTCTACTGAAGTTGGTAATTGCTAATATTAAAGGGAGGCCATAATGATGCCATTAACAATGGTAGAGATAGGAGAATCAGTTATCATTAAAAAAATTAGTGGGCGTGATGATACCAAACGTTTTCTAGAGAGTCTTGGATTTATTGTTGGAAGTGAAGTGACCATTGTATCTAAGTTTGGACAGAACTTTATTATTAATGTTAAAGATACACGTGTTGCACTCGATCAAACGATGGCAAAACGTATTTTTGTATAAGGGAGAGATATCGAATGAAAACATTAAAAGATGTGAAAATTGGTGAAACAGTCATCGTAAAAAAGCTAAATGGAACAGGACCGCTTAAGCGCCGGATTATGGATATGGGGATTACAAAAGGAGCTACTATTTATATCCGAAAAGTTGCCCCACTTGGGGATCCCATTGAAATAACCGTTCGTGGCTATGAATTATCGCTTCGTAGAGCAGATGCTGAAAATATTATCGTTGAGATTTAAATTTCCATTGGTAATCAACATCATTCACTATGATTAAGGGGGAGTTTACAATGTCTATAACAATTGCTTTAGTCGGAAACCCGAACTGTGGGAAAACGACGATGTTTAATGCTCTGGCCGGGAGTAACAGTAGAGAAAAAAGAAGGGTATTTAAAAGGAAACAAAGAGATTAAAATTGTCGATTTACCAGGGATTTATTCACTTTCTCCATATACTCCGGAAGAAATTATTACTCGTGATTTTTTAATAAATGAACAACCAGATGTCATCTTAAATATCATTGACGCTTCTAATATTGAACGAAACCTTTATTTGACCACGCAATTAATGGAAACCACTATTCCAATGGTCATTGCACTAAACATGATGGATATCGTTACAAAGAATGGAACAAAGATTCATCTTGCCAAACTATCCAAACAATTAGGATGTCGTATCATTGAGACGACAGCTTTAAAACAAAAAGGATTAAACGAGTTAATTGAAGCCGTTGTTTCTGTTAAACAAGCACCTGCGATGCCAACTTTCAGTTCAGATATTGAACGGATGTTGCACGAAATGAAGTCTTTATTATCAGGGGCTGTTCCTGAACCACTTCTTCGCTGGTACAGTATAAAGTTATTTGAGCGTGATACCCGTGTGGTAAAACAATTATCATTACCTGAAAGTGTGAAGGTTAAATTTGAGGAGATGACAATTGCTTGTGAAGAACAGTTTGATGATGATAGCGAAAGTATTATTACGAATGAGCGTTATGAGTATATTAGTCAACTAGTGTCACAGTATGTCAAAAAATCAATGCAAGGTAATTTAACGACTTCAGATAAGATTGACCAATTATTGACTAATCGTTGGCTAGCTCTTCCGATTTTCGCCTTAATTATGTGGGGAATTTATTATATTTCTATCACATCTATTGGTACCTTTGCGACGGACTGGATTAATGATTCGTTCTTTGGTGAATTCATTCAAGGAAATGTCGCAGCTTTCTTAGAAAGTATTCAGACAGCTGATTGGCTAATTGGTCTGATTGTGGATGGAATTATCGGTGGAGTTGGTGCGGTTTTAGGATTTGTTCCACAAATTATGATTTTATTTTTACTGATTTCAATATTAGAAGATTGTGGATATATGGCACGCGTGGCTTTCATTATGGATCGCATGTTTAGAAAATTTGGATTATCGGGAAAATCTTTTATTCCAATGCTCATCGGTTCGGGATGTAGTGTGCCAGCAGTTATGGCAAGCCGTACCATTGAAAATGAAAAGGATCGACGTATGACGATTATGTTAACACCTTTTATTCCCTGTGGAGCAAAATTACCAGTCTTTGCTTTAATGGCAGGTGCATTTTTCCCAACTCAATCTTGGGTAGCTCCTTCGATGTACTTCTTAGGAATTGGGATGGTTATTCTTTCAGGAATTATTTTAAAACAAACGCCGTTATTTGCTGGTGATCCTGCCCCATTTATTATGGAACTTCCACAATATCATGTTCCGAGTTTTAAAAGTGTCTTAATTCATATGTGGGATCGTGCTAAAGCGTTTATTTATAAAGCAGGAACGATTATTTTCGTTGCCTCAGGTGTCGTTTGGTTCTTGCAATCATTTAATTGGTCACTTGAAATGGTTGAAGCGAATGAGAGTATTTTAGCTTCAATCGGTCGTGTCATTGCCCCTATTTTCACTCCTTTAGGATTTGGAAATTGGCAGGCAGCTGTGGCGACTGTAACTGGATTCTTAGCGAAAGAAAATGTCGTTGCAACGTTTGGGGTATTATTTGGTTTAGGTGAGGAAATGACAGAGGAATCAGTCGAGCTACTTGGAAATATGTCAGCTTTATTCACACCCTTAAGTGCTTATTCCTTCATGGCCTTTACGTTACTGGCTGCTCCGTGTTTCGCTGCTATTGGTGCGATTAAACGTGAGATGATGTCTTGGAAATGGACATGGATTGCTATTGGATACCAAACAGGTTTAGCTTATGTTGTAGCTCTTGTGATTTATCAAGGTGGTACTTTTATTCAAACCCATCACATTTCTACAGCTACTATTATCATTACTCTAATCGTTATCATTGCTTTACTATTAGCAATCCGCAAAATCTTACGTAATCAAAAATCAACTAGATGTAACTGTGGATGTTCAGGATGTACAAAGGCGAAAACTTACCATAAATCATAAATTAAAAAAGGAGCTAAAAACATTTAGCTCCTTTTTTTGTACCCTACTATTATAACGATAATATTTTCTTACAAAGAATAAAAAAAAATCACACATGACGTGTGAATTATTATCTTGTTATGGCGGAGGAAGAGGGATTCGAACCCCCGCGACGCTTTCACGCCCTGTCGGTTTTCAAGACCGATCCCTTCAGCCGGACTTGGGTATTCCTCCGTATCAACAATATAGATTATACCGAAATATAATTATATTGTCAATCATTTATCTTAATTTTTTTATTTTTTTAAACCTAAACAATCTGGACGATCTTTTATCTCATGACAGTGACGGCAACGTGGTTCATATGCTTCTTTAGCTCCGACTTGAATAATTGGATCAAAATATGAAGCAGGTTGTCCATTAATTAATCGTTGTGAACGTGTCGCAGATGCCCCACAAACACTACAAATAGAGGTTAACTTAGTCACGAACTCTGCTTTTGTTAATAAAGCTGGCATTGTTCCAAATGGTTCACCACGGAAATCTTTATCAAGGCCTGCAACAATCACACGAATTCCCTTATCTGCTAAGTGATCAACCACTTCAACGATAGTTTCTTCGAAAAATTGCACTTCATCAATTGCAACAGCATATGTATCTTCTTTAATGTAATCTAAAATCTCAATTGGGTGTTTAATCGCGATTGACGGCATTTTCAATCCACTATGTGATACGACTTCATCGTCACTATAGCGATTATCAATAGCTGGTTTGAATAAGCAATATGGACGGCGCGCAAAGTCTAAACGCTTTAAACGACGAATTAGCTCTTCAGTCTTTCCTGCATACATACTACCACAAATTGCTTCTACCCAACCTTCTTGTCGAACATCATACATACTATGAAACCACCTTTCATCCTATCCTACATTTCTCTACGTTTTCTATCAAAATTTGAACAGCTTGATAATTATAACAGATAATTCTTTTAAGATTCAAGCCAACCTTTTAATTTCCAAATTATTTCCCAGATATACAAAAAGCGATAAAATCCTAACTGATTTTATCGCTTTTTCTTATTGACAAGTATATCCTTGTTGGATAGATAAACTATTTGTTTGAGGATTTAAAGTAACATAAGCACCTAGTGGAAGGGTAATTAGTGGGTTACAATGTCCACTTGGAATATTATAGGCAATTGGTTTATGACAAGATGTTAGTGTGCGTTTAAGTAACTTGTCTGTTTCTTTTTTATCATAAACATTGAAGTCACCTAAAATAATTCCCGCTGCATCGTTTAGCTTTCCACTAAATTTGAGTTGCATGAGTAATCGGTCAACCGCATAAACGGGTTCATTAACTTCTTCGATAAATAAAATTTTTCCTCGTGTATCAATTTCATAAGGGGTTCCGAGCGTCGAACAAATAATCGTCAAATTTCCCCCAACTAAAATTCCAGAAGCGGGACAAACGGTTTGATTATAATACGGAACATCAATCATATCAAAAGTTGTCTCTCCCATAATAGTTTCTAAAAAATGATTAGTCGTTGTTTCATTTTTAAGGAGAAGATCTTTTAGCATGGGGCCATGATAGGTGATCAGATGATGGTATTGATTGAAGAAAAGGTGCAAGTAAGTAATATCACTATAACCGATAAATGGTTTCGGATAGTTTTCAAATTTGAAGTTTTTAAAGTATGGAATAATCCGATTACAACCGTATCCGCCCCTCATACAAAGGATAGCATCGACTTCATCATCTGCAAACATCATCATAATATCTTCTGCTCGTTGGCGATCCGATAATCCTGCTAAGTAACCTTTTCGTTCAAAGCAACTGGGAGTGATGATTACATCAAAACCCATTTCTTTTAAAACTTCCTCTCCTTTAAAGACGGTTTCTGCTTCTAATGGTCCTGCCGGTGCAACAATTGCTATTTTCCCTCCCATTTTTAATGGTTTTGGTTCAATCACGCTCTCTTCCCCCCTTATTGTTCTAGTAAATGAAGTGCTGATAAGACTTGTAAACAAACCCCGATTTTAATCGCTTCTTCATCCACATCGAATGTATTCTCATGCAAAGCAGCTTGAATTCCTTTATGAGGATTCGATGTTCCTAAATTATAAAAGCATGATGGAACAGCCTCCGCAAAATACGCAAAATCTTCAACCCCAAGACTTGGATGCTCCATAATAATTACATTGTCTTCTCCAAGTAGCTTCCTTGCGACATGAGCAACAGCATCTGTAATGGCGTGAGCATTAATAAGTGGTGCATAGCCTTCTTCAATACGAACATCTGCACTTCCTCCAAAAGCTTTTGCAGTGTTTTCTGCAACTTCAATGATCCGTTTTTTCATAAAAACACGTGTCGTTTGATCAAGGGTGCGTAATGTTCCTTTAATTGTGACTTGATCACAAACAATATTCCCAGCCGTTCCTCCCTCAATAATCCCCAAACTAAGAACAGCTGTTTCAAATGGAGATAAGTTACGACTAATCAGACTTTGCAATGCCGTAATGACATGTGCCGAAATTAAAATTGCATCGATTCCATCTTGTGGATAGGCTCCATGTGCTTGTTTTCCATTAATGCTTATGATAATGGTGTCACTTGCCGCATGACACTTTCCATAATGAAATCCTACCTCACCCACATTTAAAGTTGGACGAACATGAAGTCCTAATACATGATTGACTTTCGGGTGTTCCAGACATCCTGCTTCAATCATTGGTTTAGCTCCACCTACTGTTTCTTCAGCTGGTTGAAAAAAAAGTTTAACATTCCCTTTAAACTCTTCTTTTAGCTGTTGAAGGATATAAGAAGCCCCTAATAAAATTGTTGTATGAACATCATGTCCACAAGCATGCATTTTTCCTGGTATTAATGAGGCATATAGTGCCCCTGTTTTCTCTTCAATGGGAAGAGCATCCATATCTGCTCGTAACCCAATTGTTTTCTCTCCCGGATTTCCCTCAATTAAGCCAACGATGGCTGTTTCTCCAATAAGTTGGGTTACTTTTATATTCCACTGTTGTAAATAGTCTAAAACTAACGCCGATGTTCGGTATTCCTCTAGACCTAGTTCAGGATGTTGATGTAAGTCGCGACGAATAGCAATGAGTTGTGGATAAATGGTATCGACCATTTCCTTAACTTTTTGATACATCTCTAATCCTCCTATATACTATAAGATAATTCATTATATGAAATCACCTTGTTAAAAAATGTATAGTCAACTCATTATTTTTAAGTGTGGTTAAAAACAAAAAAAGTAGAAAATCTTCAATTAAGATCTTCTACTTTTTGTTTATTTAATTAATAATAAAGCATCTTCTTTTGAAATAGGTTTTGAGAAATAATACCCTTGGATATTATCAATATCCATCTGTTTCAGTATTTCTAATTCCTCTTCATTTTCAACACCTTCTGAAATGACGGGTAATTGTAACGAATGTGCAATATCGATAATCAGTCGGACAAGGCTTTTAAATTCATCTTGCTTCCCCATCCCTTTAATAAAACTACGATCAATTTTCACCTTTGATAAAGGCAAATTAATTAAATAGTTCAATGATGAGTAGCCTGTTCCAAAATCATCAAGTGAAATAGTGATTCCTAAATCTTTTAGTTCACGTATTTTTTTAATATTCTCATTAATATTTTGCATTAAAACAGTCTCTGTAATTTCAATTCCAATATAGTTCGGATTAACATTTGCTTGTTTAATCAGTGATTTAAAATTATCCACAAAGTTATCATTCATAATTTGTAACGCAGAAATATTAATTGAGACAACGATTGGATTTTCTCTATTTTGATTAATTTCGTTAGCAAATTCAAAAGCTTGAAGACAAACATATGCACTAACTTCCTCAATTAATCTTAATTCTTCAATCAAACGAATAATCTCAATGACAGGAATATGTTTATATCTTGGATGATTCCATCTGAATAATGCTTCAAAACCGACTAATTCTTTATCAACTGTATATTGGGGTTGGTAAAATAGATTGATTTCCTTATTTTGAATCGAGTGTCTTAAATCATATTCCATTTGTAAATTAAATAATCGCTCCCGTTCAAGGTCATCTGTATAAATAACATACTGATTTTTTCCTTTTTCTTTTGCTTTATAAACCGCTAAATCCCCTTTTAACAAAATAGTTTCAACATCTCCTGACGAGCATTCATTTCGAACCACCCCAATACTCACTGAAACAATGTTAGCATACTCGCCTCTACTAAATTCTGTTCGCATCTTATTTAATAAAAGATCTAGCTTTTGAGTTAATATCTCATCGCTAATTTGTTCCCAAATAACAACAAATTCATCTCCACCTACACGGGCTACAAAAGCATCGTCACAAATATTAGCGAGTTTTTCTGCAATATGAACTAAAGCTTTATCTCCCACATGATGACCAAAACTATCATTTAACTTTTTAAAGTTATCTAAATCGATAAACAAGACAGTCAATGGAATATTTTTATTCGCTAGATCATTTTCAAGATAATGATATAAACTACGACGATTTTTTAAGCTTGTTAAAAAGTCAGTATAAGCTAATGTTTTAATATGTTCTTGAGTTTGAATGATATCTGTAATATCTTTCATTACCCCAACAATTCCAATCATTTGTTCCTGAATATCAAAGACAGGAGCTTTATAAATTTCTAATGTACGTTCATTTCCCTCACTCATTATTTTTCGAATAAATACTTTGCTCTCAAGGGTATCCATTATTAAATGATCTTCTTCTATACATCCTTCACTTAATGCATGTTCATAACAAGTTCGTCCGATAATTTCATCGCGTGTTAATTGACATAAATTTAGAAAGTTCGTATTCACATCAATATAAATTCCATTCATATCTTTTAAGAAAACAGCAAATGGAATATTTTCTAAAATGATTGAGAGTTTAGTATCTTTATTTCTAAGTTCTGTAATATCTCGAGCAATCCCAATCGTACCAATAACATCTCCCATTTCATCCATAACTGGGGCTTTATAAATATTAAATTGACGATATCCTTTTTTACCAGGAATAATTTCATCAAACATAATTTGTCGACGTTCGTTCATCACAATTAAATCAAATTCACGACAACGATCTCCGATTTGCCCATCCCAAACGAATTGATCGTCTCGACCATGAATAGTTTCATCATCTTTTCCCGAATGTTCTCTAAATTCACGATTCACGGTAATATAGTGACTTTCTTTATCTTTGAACCACGCCATATACGGATTATTATTTAATAACGCATCAAATTGTAACTCTTTATTTTTTGACATTTTAAATGCGTCAATTAAATTTAAGTTATTTTGAATTCTTAACTTTAACATTTCTTTTGTATAAGGTTTCACAATATAATCAGAAATTCCTGCCTCAATACAGTCATTTAACTTTTGCATGAATTCTTGATTAATGCACATTAAAATCGGAATATTCTGATTCATTTGATGTCTAATTTGACGAATCATTTCGATCGAATCATCTAACTCACTATTATCTATAATGATAAAATCATATTCCTTTACGTCATGATTTCGAATATTCTGATAGGTTTTACAATTTAAACTAATTTGTTCTTGATGTTCAATAAACAAATCATCTAACATTCTCTCTATTTCATTGGTTTTACTTAAAATTAAAAACCTAATTTTTTTATACTCCATACCTCTTCCTCTTCTTTATTAATCTTAGTATCTATTATAAACAAAATCAGAGTTAAAGAGAATGTTTCATAAAAAAAACCATAAAAAAAGACAGAACTTTTATTCTGTCTGATTTGCGATTATTTCGAAGTATAGTATAAAATTGCATCGCATAAAAATTGAGTTGCACCCGTTTCAACTGCATCATCATAATATGCGGTAAAACGTTCATCAGATACATACATTTGAGCTAGTCCAGCATGAGCTTCCCGACTATAACTTGGCCATGTATAGCCTAGCCATTGATGATGTAATTTTGCGACTTCTTGTGCTAATTCACCTTGAGGATTATTTGTCTTCATAGCTATTGCTAATTTTTCTAAAATTTGTTGTCCTAATTCATTCATCTGATTAAATTCTTCTTCGCTTAAATTGGCGAATTGTTTGTTAGAACGGTTAATTTTTTCATCTCCATATTTTTTACGAATTTCTTTTCCGTATTTTTGTTCATTTTCCTTAATCAATTGTTGTTTTAATCCTTGGAATTTTTCTTTGTTTGTCATTGGTTTCTCTCCTTTTTTCATGGCAATCGTTGATTGAACATTGTGAATAAGTAAATCAATTTGTGCACGTTTTTCAAGGAGTTTTTGATAATGATCATTTAAAGCATCTAGCTCATCATACGATGGATTTAAAAGAAGCTGTTTAATTTCATCGATTCCAACCTCGAGCGCTCGATAAAAGAGAATTTGTTGCAGACGATCGACTTCTTTTTGACTATAAATACGATAGCCTGATGAATTAATCCGAGCTGGTTTTAAGATTCCAACTTCATCATAATAACGCAAAGTTCTTGTGCTAACGCCAGCCAAATGAGCTAACTTTTGAATCGTATATTCCATGGTCATCCCTCCTTGTAGATTTATCATAATCGTTAACGTAACGTAAAGGTCAATAAATGATTTTAAATTTCACAAAAAAACTGTCTTTATTAAAAAGACAGCTCTTTCCTATTATGCTAAAACACTTAATAGTTCATTGATAATATCATCTAATAATTCACTTAATTGGAAAATTTCCTCTTTCTTAATGTCTTGAATATGAATACCACAACTAACGACAATGACTTTGTTTAACTGTTTGGTTAATTGACGAGCCACTCTTAATGCAAACTCATCTTCTTTGTGCCCAGGTACCGTCATTAATGAGACCGATGATGTCTGAGTAAGTGGATCATGAGGTAAAGTGATAGGAATTCCTAAAGCAACAGCTCCAATATGTGGTTCATCTCCGCCAAAGATACATATATTCAAATCATTGCCTATTTCTTGAATCTTAACACTGATTTTATGCTGATGAAATAACTTTGATAACTGCATCAATTTCAATCTCCTTTTTCTAAGCATTTATTGTTTTTTCCATTTACAAAATCGATTCTCTAATAAATCAATAATAATAAATAAAGAAACTCCTATAAGACTAAGTATCAGAATACCTGAATACATATCAATGTAATTAATTCGTGACCAAGCATCTTGAATAAAATAGCCCATTCCCTGCTTTGTCCCATAAGCCTCCACAAAAAATAAAACAGATAGGGCGGTTCCAAGTGTGACGCGAATGCTCGTTAAGAGTTCTGTTAAAATCGCGGGAAAGGTCACATGATAAAACAATTGTAATGAGCTGGCTCCTAAGCTAATAAGTGAGTGATAGTTTTCTTTTGAAACATTAATGACCGCATCACGAACTGAGACAATCATTTGAAAAACGGTAATTAAAACAATAATCATAATTTTCGAGTTATCCCCAAGTCCATAAATGGTCATAACGACTGGTAACAAAGCTGTTTTAGGAACAGGATAAACAAAATAGACAAGTGGGTTGAATAGTTTATTCATACTCGGAAAATATCCCATTAACAACCCAATGATCGTTCCAATCAGAAAAGAAATGAACATTCCTAGAAATAAACGATATAAACTCGCAATAATATGAACCTCAAATCCATTTTGTAACAAAGTAGGTAAATGTACGTAAATTTTATCGGGTGTCGGTAACACGCGAGAATTCATGATCAACGCTAATAGATACCAAATAAAATTGAACAAAATAAACCCTTTAGCTAAATTCCACATTTTTTTAAAAATCATGACTCTTCTATCCACCCTTTCTTAATCAGTTGCTTTAAATGAGCATATAGGTGTGGATAATCTGAATGATTACGATAGTCCGTTAAATGAAATAGCGGATTATCTATGATTTTAACAATCTGACCCGGGTTATTAGATAAAACCATAATTTTTTTTCCCATATATAACGCCTCATCAATGCTATGAGTAACGAAGAACGTATTAATTTTAGATTCGCTCCAAACATCTAAAAAGAGTTGTTGTGCTTCTTCTTTAATGATTGCATCTAATGCTGAAAAAGCTTCATCCATCAAAAGAAGATCAGGCTCCATTAAATAACTCCTAACAATCGCAACACGTTGTTTTTGTCCACCACTCAATTCATGAGGATATCTCTTTTTTAAATGATCAATATTAAGACGTCTCATCATCTGATCCATTTTTTCTAGTGTAGAAGAAGTGATTTTCTCTTTTTTTATCTTAAATGAAAGTAGACAGTTCTCTTGTACTGTTTTCCACGGTAAAAGTCCAAAGTTTTGTGGAATTAAGCCGATTTTATGCGAATGAGGGTTAAGTACCTCCTGATTTAGGAGGACTTCACCCTCATGAGTCGTTATAATCCCAGATAAAACTTTAAGTAAGGTTGACTTTCCACAACCTGATGGACCAATAATCGCACAAATTTCATCACGATTCATGGTGAAATCAAGCTGATTTAGAACTTGAGTCGTTCCCTCTTTACCTTGATAGAAAACAGATAAATTTTTTATCTGTATCATACAGGTTCTCCTTCATCTAGTTATTTTGTCGCAACGTTATTTAAGACATCTTTTGCTGTAATATCTTTTGTTAATAACCCTTTTGCTGTTGCCCAATCAAATACTTTCTGAACCTTTTCTACATCTGGTAAGTAGTTATGTTTGAATTTTGGCAAAATGATGTTTCCACGAGTTTCTTCAGAATAACCAACTGTTTTAATGACAGCATCTTCATACTCGCTAATGTCTGTTGAATTAATATAATCTACAGCTTTATTATAAGCATTATAGAATCCTTGAATAGCTTGTGGATATTGTTCAATGACACTGTTTAAAAATGCAGTTACTGAAATCATGATATCTGTATTGTGAATTGTTTCAATTTCAACTGCACCATCGGCAATCGCTGTTTCATTAAATGGTGCTGGTAAGATAGCGGCATCAATTTGATTATTTCTTAATGCTTCTAAACGTGCTGGCATGGCAGGAATCGCGACTTTTTCAAAATCTTCTGCTGCAATTCCATTTAATGTAGTAATATCATCTGCTAAATATTCAATCATTGTGTTTTCAGAGATTCCGATTTTTTTACCTTTTAAATCTTCTAATGAGTGAATGTTTGATTGCTCTGTCGCTACTAATGTCCAGTATCCATTTGTTGCACCCGTAATTTGCATATCCATATCTGAGTTTTGATAAATTGCAATCGCTGTTTCATCTGCTAATACACCATCTAATTGCCCTGCCTGTAATGCCGCATCGCGGTCTTTAGCTGCGTTAAATAACTCTAAATTAACCTTAATTCCTTCTTCTTCAAAATAGCCATTTTCTTGTGCAATAACGAATGGAATCGTATCGATAGACCCCATAGCCCCAAAATTCAAAGTTACCGCTTCTCCTTCTTGTGAAGTTGATGCTCCTTCTGACTTATCTGATTGACATGCCGTTAATGTTAAACCAGCAGCCACAGCTAATGTTGTAACCAATAAATTTTTAATCTTCATATTTTGTATCCTCCCATTTCTTAAATAATTCATGTTCGATTTTTAAATAACTTAAAATTTTTCCGACAACGAAGTTAATGAGATCATCCATCGTTTGTGGATGATGATAAAAACCAGGCATTGCAGGAATAATTGTTGCACCTACCTTTGATAGGCGGCACATATTTTCTAAATGAATCGTATTTAGAGGTGTTTCTCTCGGAACAATAATTAATGGACGTGATTCTTTTAAGGCGACATCCGCCGCACGACATAATAAGTTCGATGATAACCCATGACTAATTTCAGCCATTGTTCCCATCGAACAAGGTAAAATAATCACCGCATCAAAACCATATGACCCACTAGCCACACCAGCAAATAAGTTATGATTATCTTCTAATTTCACATTAGAGTACTGTTGTTGCATTTCAGTAATCCAACTTTCTAAATTTAAAGAAAGTTCATAGTTAAAGACTTTTTTTCCTGTATCTGTAGCAATGACATGAACTAAAATTCCTTGCTCTACTAATACCTCTATCATACGCTTCGCGTAAATACTTCCACTTGCTCCTGTAATTCCAACAACAATTTTTTTCATGATGTCTCTCCTAAATTAAACAATCTAATACACCCGTGATTAAAAAGACAATACTAATCACCTGATTAATACTATAAGAAGCTACTTTTACATTTTTTAAATTATCTGGTGCTACTAATTTATGTTGGATGATAAATAAAACAATATTAATCGTTAATCCAGCAAAATAAATGATTCCTAGATCCGGTGATAAGAGACCAATCATAATTAAGAAAGCAACCGCTAAGATATGAAAGGCGGATGAAATATGTAAGGCATTTTTGACTCCAAATCGTGCTGGAATCGAATGAATGCCATTTTTAACATCAAAATCGTAATCTTGTGCACCATAAATAATATCAAATCCCGCTACCCATAGCGTATTGGCAGCCCCCATTAAAAGAGGAATCCACGAAATAGTTCCAGTTACAGCTAACCATGCTCCAACAGGTGCTGCTGCAGAAGTTACACCTAAGACTAAATGACATAGCCAAGTAAATCGCTTCGTGTATGAATAAATCGTCATTAAAAAGAGCGCAATTGGGGATAAAATTAGACAAATCGTATTTAACTGCGCTGCTGCGAACACCATGATGACAAAGCAAATCACAACAAAAATGATGACTTCCTTTTTATTCATTAATCCTTGCGGAATCTGGCGGGTTGCTGTACGAGGGTTTTTTGCATCAATTTCAGCATCAATGACACGATTTAAGGCATTTGCTCCTGTACGAGCTGAAAGAAAGGCAATTAAAACCCAAAAGATTGTTTTAAAACTCAAATGCCCTTGCCCAGCTAATAACATGGAAATAAGAGCAAAGGATAATGAAAAAATCGTATGTGAGAACATGACTAAAATTCCATAGTCATTAACTTTTTTATAAATCTTTTTAGTTAATTCCATACTCGCTCCATCTCCTTGTAACTTTTTCTTTAATTTCATCAGACATAACAATATCATTTGGCCATTGACGAGGATGCTGATCTAAGGCTGTCTTTTTCGTTGCATCAATTCCAACTCGATGACCAAAGTTTTGATCTGACACTTCAACAATTTCTAAATCTCGTTTAGCATCGATATTATTAAAGACTTTCCATGCCACTTTAGAGGTATCTTTTGCATCGACGTCTTCATCTACGACAATTAAGAATTTGTTAAACGCCATTTCTTCTTGATTCCATAGTTCATGCATTAAGTTTTGGACATCTCCTGACTGTTGTTTTTTCATAGAAACAATTAAGCATCCTTGAAGGACTCCCTGTAAAGGATAATCAAAACTTTGAATTTGAGGATGAGTTTCAAGATAAGAAGTGAAATCTTTCTGCTCAGCTATCTTCCACTCCACCATCTTGCCTTCTACTTCAAATTTTCGTGTAGCATCAACACCTAATCGATAACCATAATGATCGGTCGCTGATGAGTGGTCTAATGCATCTAATGGGCCTTGTGAGAAGACTAAATCTTCTTTAAGATCTAAAGTTTTAAAGATGTGATTTGCGACCATTTTCGTATCATGAGGGTTAATGTCTTCATCCACAACAATGATCATTTTAGCATACATCATCTGTCCCATCCCCCATAGAGAATTCATTACTTTCTTTCCATGACCAGGGAATCGCTTTTTAATAGAGACGATGACGCAGTTATGAAAGACACCTTCAAAGGGTAGAGAGTAATCCACAATCTCAGGATAAATCATTTTTAAAAGCGGTAAAAATGCTCGCTCAGTTGCTTTGCTCATATAACAATCTTCCATCGGTGGTCGTCCAACAATTGTTGCTGGATAAATCGCATCTTTTTTGTGTGTGATACACGTGACATGAAAAGCTGGATACATGTCAGCTAATGAATAATAGCCCGTGTGATCGCCAAATGGCCCTTCTAATCGTAACGCTTCATTGACATCAACATATCCTTCAAGAATAAATTCTGCATCGGCTGGAACATAGATATCATTCGTAATCGATTTAACCATTTTGACTGGACGTTTTCGTAAATAACCTGCAAACATCATTTCATCAATCATTTTAGGTAATGGAGCAATTGCCGAGAAGATAATAGCTGGATCACAACCAATCGCTACTGAAACTGGCATTTTCCCACCTAACTGGCGATATTTATCATAAATTTCGCGGCCATCTTTATGCCAATGCCAATGCATACCTGTCGTATTTTTGTCAAAAATCTGCATCCTGTACATTCCTGTATTTTGAACTCCAGTGTCTGGATCCTTCGTCATGACTAATGGTAAGGTAAAAAATCGTCCTCCATCTTCAGGCCAACATTTTAAAACCGGTAAGGTTGAGAGATCTGGATGATGTTCAATGACTTCTTGGCAAGCCCCTTTCATCGGTAATTTCCAAGGAAAAACAGCTAAAAGTCTCATCAAATTTGGAATTGACCGAATCAGACTCGGAATCTTTATATAATTTTGCATATTAATTAAGTTGGCAATATCTCGCTCTAAATCATCTAGCTCATTTACACCAAGTGCCCAACTCATTCGATCATCACTTCCCATCGAATTAATTAAAACAGGATAGTTTGATCCTTTTACATTTTCAAATAACAATGCAGGTCCGTACTGTTTTGAAATTCGATCTGTAATTTCTGTAATTTCTAATTCTGCATCGACCTCTGCTGTAACCCTGACTAATTCTCCTCTTTTTTCTAAGAGGTTCATAAACGATCGAATATCTTTAAATGCCATTATTTCCTCCTCAAACTTTTATTAATTCTTCTCTTGAAACTTTTATTTTTTCTCTCCTTTTCAAAAGAAAAAACATAGTTCAAATAGTTCATTTTTTCACCACAAACTCTATTATAAAATCTCTTGTATCAAAATTTCTACATTTTATTACAAATTATAATAAGTAGTTTTTAAATAATGGATTTTTTTGTGTAATATTCTCGATAGATTCTAATAGAATCATAACTAACGAATTATTTTGTCGAACTCTGTATAACGTATTTCAAATTGAAAGCGAAACTAAATTCCAACATCCCTCTATCAAAGATAATTATTTTTCTTCATCATAAACATCTATCATTGGCTACTATAAAGAACATTAGATGAATTTAATTTATTTTTATCTATATACATGGCGAAAAGCTTTTAACATGATTTGAAAGAACTCTTATCATAGAGATTGCTTTGATATAAGTTCCTTTCAGAATCTTTTTACTATAGCTAGTATATAAGAAAAACCATCAATTAGATTTCGCCATATATAGAATATAAAAAAGAAGAAATTGACTTAACACAATTTCTTCCTACTATTTATAGTTAGTCTACCAATCAGCTTTATGTTGAGATGATTCCCTTACTCACTCTGAGTCATTAATTCAATTCGAATTAATAATTCACTCAAATGATCTTCGGTAACATTATAAAAACACCCTTCTTCATCTCGATAAAACCATGGTGAATTTAAATCATCTACATAGGCAATTCTATCGTATAGATGGTTCCAATGCATCAATTCTCCCTTTGATTCACGTAAAATCAAATCTTGAAGACGTTGTTGTGACCATAAATATTCAGAAACAACTCGCTCTATTTTCTTTGATCCATCGATTACTCCATGAATAGCATCTTCCAACTTATTCTCTTTAATTAGCCTCTGGATATCTCTCATCATATTTAACACCATTTACTTCCTTTCCATTATTATTGATCAGATTTTCATTCTATTGTTTTCTCATCATCTATGAAGTAAGTAAAAGTCAAAATCAGCAATACATAAGATAGTCCTAGTTTGAACATTTTTCAACTAAATATTCCCTAATACAGGATATTTTTGTTCTTTTTTCTAATCATTGATTTAAACAAATAGAGCTTTTGGCCTATGCCAAAGCTCTTTCTCTCTCTGTTTTTAAATCAGTTTATGTTAATTATTAAAATCTCCTCAGGTTGTTAAATTAAAATAAATCGAGTAGGAGATAAT